>CAYNCY010000122.1:0-9226 GCA_964395195.1 uncultured Steroidobacteraceae bacterium | reverse complement strand
GGCGAGCGCGGGCTGGATCGGCTCGTTGCACGCCGTCGCGACGACCAGTTCCTCGACGCGCGCCGCGAGCCGGGCGAGCACGCGGCCGAGGCCTTCGCGGATTTCCTGCCCGAGCCGGTGCCGCTCGAGGTCGGCGGCGCTCAGCACCGCGAGGCGCAGGTCGTTGCGCTCGCGCACGAGATCGACGAAGCAGACCCGAAGCACCGCCGCATCGAGGGCGATCTCGACCGGTGTCACCTCGACATCAAGCTCTGCCCCGGATGCCGTGCGATGCGTCGATTCGTACGCGCCGCCGGCCGCGCGGCTGGCGAGGTCGTCGGTCGTTGCCGCGCCGCCGGCGCGAAGGTCGCGGCTGTGCAGCCGCGTGAACGCCTGCTCCGAGTAGCCATAGGTCCGGATCGCCGCGTCGTTGACGACGAGGATCCGTCCGCTCCGGATCTCCTCGACCCACATCGGGCTCGGGTTGGCGAGAAATAGGCGCCGGTAGCGCTCGACGGACGCCCCGAGACGGTGCTGCGCGCGGGCGCGGCCGGCGAGGAGGGGCGTCAGGAAGAGACCGGTGCCTGCGAGGAGGCCGATGAATCCCCACACGACCTCGACCGCCTCACGGCCGCCGATACCGGCGAACGCGCCGAGCTGCAGGCCAAAGCCGATGGTCGCCGCGCTTGCGAATGCGAGCGTGCCGGCCGAGGCCAGTGCGACGCCAAAGCGCAGCGCCGCCCAGACGACCAGCACGAGGGCGGCGGCGAGCAGCACGATCCTCGGCAGGAGTCCCGGCAGCAGGAATGCGATCGTGAGCCACGCGAGCGCTGCCACGACCCATAGCACCCGCTCACCCAGCGCGCGCGTGCCCGGGCGGTCATCGCCGACCACTGCGGCCAGGAGCGGAACGACCAGCACGACGCCCGCGACCGAATTCGCCCACCAGCGAAACGTCGCGGTGAACAGCGTCGGGTGGACGACGAAGACGTTGCCGTCGCGGAATACGCCGGCCTCCTCGAGCGCCGAGCGCGTCTCGGGCGTCGACATGAACCACGCCGCCGCGAAGGTCGCGACGACGTCGATACTCGCAGAGAGGAGCCGCCCGAGTGCAGCGGCGGCGACGAGAATGAGGGCATCCTGGTAGCGCGCGAGCGATACGCGATAGTCCCAGGTGCGCAGGAGCGCGACGATGAGCGCAATGCTCGCGGTCTCGCCGGTCGCGTCGAGGAGCACCGGCATCCACGGATCGTTCTGGGCGACGCCCCAGGTGAAGTACGACCCGATGAATACGCCCGGAAGCGCGCGCCGGCCGAACAGGAGGACGCCGGCAACACCGACGCCGACCGCGAGCCACGGCACACCGAGCGTGGGGGCCATCGTTGCGAGCGTGGGCTCGAGAATGCGATGCAGCAGCCACACACCGAACGAGCCGGCGGCGGCGTAGGCGATGGCGACGAGCGCGATCGCGACGGTGGCTGCGGCCAGGCGCTGCAGGGTCGTGCGAGGGAGGTTCGGGGCAAAGAACGCGATGGCGCGTTCACACCAGCCGCCCGCTGCCGTCGCAACGCGCGCAGAGGTCATGGTGTCCCGCAACGGGAGACCCGGCGGCGCCAGTGGCACGGCCGATCGCGCCCGAACGTGGGGATGTCTCTGTTAATTGGTCTGTGCCCGGTCCCCGGCCGCATGCACGCTATCCATTCCCCGGGGAAGGAGCAACTGCCGGGCCGCCTCAGGCGACCCCCGCGTCGGGCTCGCGCCCCCGGGCCGCCGCGGCTGCTGCGCTGCGGGCGGTCTCGGCCGCCGCTTCCGTTACCGACCAGGCGGCGCGAACGGCATCGATGAGCTCCGGGGCCGGCAGCTCATCGCTGCGTTCGAGCGCTGCCGCCGCGCGGGCCAGGCGGATGGCGCGCACGTTCGCAGCGGAGCCTTTGAGCTGATGCGCCGCCCGGCGCCGGGTGTCGGCGTCGTCCGTCGCCGTCAGCTGATCGACCAGCGCGGCGGCCGAATCGAGGAAGGTCGTCAGCAGCTCCGCGACGAAGCCCTCGTCCCCGTCGAGCTGGTGCAGGAGTTCGTCGAGATCAAGGATGTCGGCGAAGGCGGCGCCGGGTGAGGCGGGGGCTTCCGGTGCCGCCGTGCCGGTCGATGCCGTGCCGAAGGCGCGCTCGAGCGCGAACCTGAGGCGCGAGAGTTCCACGGGCTTCGAGACGTAATCGGTCATCCCGGCGGCAATGCACGCTTCACGATCGCCGGCCAGTGCATGAGCGGTCATGGCGATGACCGGGACCTCGCGATTCACCGGCCCGCACTCGCCGGCGCGCAGTGCGCGCGTGGCCGCGTAGCCGTCGAGCTCGGGCATCTGGCAGTCCATCAGGACGACGTCGAATTCGCTGGTGGCGAGGCGTTCGACGGCCTGCCGACCGTTGTGCGCGACGGTCACGCTGAGACCAAGGGGCTCCAGCAGGTGTACCGCCAGCTTCTGGTTGACCGGGTTGTCCTCGGCCAGCAGCACGCGGCGGCCGTCGAAGGGTCGCCGCTCGGGTGCCACCTCACGGCCGGGCGTGCGGCCCTCGCCGAGCAGCTCCGAGAGGACCCGGATCAGCGCATCGCGCTTCACGGGCTTCGTGAGGAGCCGATCGAAGCGCCCGCGGACGTCGCCGTCGAGCCGGCTCGCGAGCGAGCTCAAGAGCACCAGACGGCAGTTTCCCTCGGGATCGAGCCTGCGAATCTCGGCGGCAAGCCAGGTGCCGTCGTGAACGGGCAGCTGATGATCGAGCACGACCAGTTGGGGAATGCGACCGCGTGCGCGGCAGGCCTCCCACACCTCGAGGCCCTCCTCGGCACTCGTCGCCGTTTCGACCGTGAACCCGGCGGACTCGAGCTGCGCGGTCAGGATCCGCCGGTTAACCGGATGGTCATCGACCAGCAACGTGAGTTGTCGACCCTGCGGACGCGGCGTCGCATCGGGCTCCGGGGTTGCGCTTGGCGCCAGCAGCACCTGGAAAGTGAATGTGGATCCCTGGCCCGGTTCGCTCGTGACGCCGATGCTGCCGTCCATCGCCTCGACGAGGCGCTTGCAGATCGAGAGGCCGAGTCCCGTGCCACCGTGCCGGCGGGTCGTCGATGCATCCGCCTGTGAGAAGGCCTTGAAGAGGCGCGCCGCCTGCTCGGACGGAATGCCGATGCCAGAGTCGCGCACGGTGCCGATCAGCGCCAGGCGGCCCTCGGGAGCGGGTGCCGGTTCGATCGTCAGCAGGATCTCGCCGCGCTCGGTGAACTTGACGGCGTTGCTGAGCAGGTTGAGCAGGATCTGCCGCAGCCGGGTCGGATCGCCGCGGCAGATCGTCGGGCAGGAGCGATCGACGTCGATGAGGAGTTCGAGGCGCTTTTCGGCAGCGCGCAGCGCCACCGCGTCGACTGCCTCGTCCACGACCGAATGCAGGTCGAAGTCGATGACCTCGAGCTCGAGATGGCCGGTCTCGATCTTCGAGAGGTCAAGCACGTCGTTGATGAGCGCGAGCAGCGACTCGCCGCTCGAGCGTGCGATCTCGGCGTACTCCCGCTGCTCGGGTCCGAGGGAGGTGTCGAGCAGGAGCCCGGTCATGCCGATCACGCCGTTCAGCGGCGTGCGCAGCTCGTGGCTCATGTTGGCGAGGAACTCGCCCTTGGCACGGCTCGCGGCTTCCGCCGCCTCCTTGGCCTCGCTCAGCGCGCGCGCTGCGTTCTGCTCCTGCGTCACGTCCTGCACGACGCCAATGATCCGCGTGCAGCGACCGTCCACGATCTGCGGCTCGCCGATCGCACGCACCCAGCGCGAACCGCCCGCCGCGGTTACCAGCGGCCAGGTCCGGTCGAAGGCGATGCCTTCGGTGATCGCGCGGCGCATGGCCGCGAGCGCTTCGGCGCCGACGCCAGGCGCGTAGCACCGGCTGAGGCGCTCGACCGACATCACTTCCGTGCGCGGCAGGTCGTAGATCTCGTAGACGACGTCCGAACACTCGGACCGGTCGGTCAGCGGGTCGTACTCCCAGCCGCCCACGCGCGCGATGCGACTGGTGCTGCGAAGGAGCGCGTCCTGGCGGACGATCCGCTCCTCGGCGAGCTTGCGCTCGGTGATGTCGGTGCGGATCGACACGAAGCGCTCGACGGTGCCGTCCGGGCGCTTGAACGGCACGATCGTCGTGTCGGTCCAGTAGACGTGACCGTCCTTCGCGCGGTTGGCGAGCTCGCCGCGCCAGACGCGCCCGGCGTCGAGTTCCGCCTTTATTTCTGCGCGCAGGCTGGCCGGCTGCAGGCCTGACATCTCGATCCGGAACGTCTGGCCGAGCAGCTCGTCGCGCCGGTAGCCCGAAATCGCGCACTGCCGGTCGTTGACGTAGACGATCTTGCCCTCGAGGTCGGTGACGAGGACGTGGGCGTGCTGGTCGAGCGCGTACTGCAGGCTCTCGACGCGCGCGAGCGCCACTTCCGAGCGGGTCTTCTCATCGAACAGGAGATCACGCGCCTGCGCCGCGCGCGTCTCATCGAGAAGGACGCCCGCGAGTCGCACCGGCCGGTACTCGTCGTCGAGCTCGAACAGTCCCACCAGCGTCAGGTGGCGGTTCGCGAGGCCGTCCATCTCGGTGCGGAAATTGATCCTGAGCTCGCCCTGGTTCCGAAGCGCCCGTTGCCAGGCGTCGAGCACGCCGTTGCGGTCGGCGGAGTAGATGCGCGACTGCAGCGTCTCGATCGAGACGGGCTCGGTCGTCTCGGGCATGCCGAGGAGGCGGCGTGCGGTCGGATCGAGCCACAGCTGCGTCGCGCCCACGGACCATTCCCAGAGTCCGACGCCGCCCGCTTCGGTCGCGGCGGTGAGACGCCGCGTCGTGACGGCCACGAGCCGCTCGGCCTCCTTGCGATCGGTCACGTCGAGCGCGAGCAGGATGTAGCCCGTGAGGTTTCCGGCGGGGTCGAGCACGGGCTTGCCGTCGACGAGTGCCCAGTAGGCGCGGCGGTCCTTGCGGTAGTTGACGAGCTCGTCGCGAAACTCCGAGCCCTGCTTCTGCGCCTGGCGCATGCGAAAACGCGACTGCGGGTCGGTGTCGGGGCCGCACAGGAGCTCGCTCGGGACCTGCCCGAGCGCATCCGCGGACGAGTAGCCCGTGAGCCGGATGAAGCCGTCGTTGACCCACTCGATGCGTCCGGCCGTGTCGGTGATGATCACCGCGTTGTCGGTGCGTTCGGCGACCGCGGCGAGCCGCGCCCGCTCGCTCGCCATTGCATCGAGCGCGTCGCGCTCGCGCTGGAGGCGCCGGATCGCGGGTTCGAGGAGCAGCAGGATGAGGAGGAGTGTGCCGAGCGTTGCCGCCGCGGCGAAGAGTGCGGCGCTGCGCAGGTCCGACTTCGCCTGCTTCGTCAGCCTATCGACGAGCGCAACGGTCCATTCGTCCGCGCTTGCGGAGTAAGCATCGTGCAGCGACTCGAGGCGCCTGAGCTGCTCCAGTCGCGCGGGCGTGTCGGCGCCGAACAGCAGCCGCTCGGTGAACTCGCGGATCTGCTGCTGCGCGCTCGCGAGCTGCCCGAAGCGCTGGCAGAGCGGATCCTGCGAAGCGCAGAGCGGCGCGAGGAGTGCGGCGACCCGGTCCTGCTGGACGTCCCACCGGCCGAGTGCCTCATCGAGTTCCGTCGTCATGTGGCGCGACGGGTCCGTACTGACTTGCCACGCACGCTGGATCAGCCGCGTACCGAGTTCGCGCTGCCGTCCGGCGGCATCGACGAATGCCGCCTGTTCGACCGCTCGATCGAGGTAACGCGCAAGGCCGACGCCGACCGTCGCGAGCGGCACGGCAATGACGATCAGCAGCGACGCATACGTCAGGCGGATGCGCCGGCCCAGGCTGCGGGCGGCTGACGAAGGGGCGGGACGCATGGACGCCTGTCGAGGGAGGACTACCCCGAACTATCGGCACTCCAGCGAACCCCTTAATAGAAGGGGCGCCGTACCCCTGAATCACTTGACGCAAAGTGTGCGCCAGTCGTGGTTTTGCCCTGCGGCCGCCTTGGATCTCGAGAGCCAGGGCGGTGTCACGGCTCCCACTGCGCTTGCTGCGGCGCGCCGTCGTCGATCGTGTAGTAGTCGCCCTTGTCGGCGACGAAGATGTGTTTCTCGATCTTAAGGCGCGTCGGGCCATCGAGCGTGCCCGCCATGATGCTCGTCCAGCCGCTCGACTGCTCGAGCGGTCGCCAGAAGAGGCTGCTCCCGCAACGGCTGCAGAACCCCCGTTCCGCATGGTCCGAGGAGCGGTACCACGCGAGCGTCGTCGGCTCGGCTACGGTGAGTGCCGTGCTCGGCGCGCCGCTCGCGGCGACGAAGTGTCCGCTGCTGCGACGGCACTGCGAGCAATGGCACGCGATGACAGCGCGGAGCCCGCCCGCGACTTCGTAGCGTACGCCGCCGCAGAGGCATCCGCCGCGATGGGATTCTGTGGCTGGCATCGGCTCTGCTCCTGCAATCGTCCGCCGAGGGCGGGTATCTGCGGCTATTCTAGGACGGGCCCAGGCGCGGGTCGATTGCGCGCCGCCGGAAGCTCGAGGAGCACGAATCGATGACGACGAGGAATGGCTGGGCACTCGTGACGGGAGCCGGGAGTCCGACGGGAATCGGTTTCGCTACCGCTGCCGCCCTTGGCGCGTCGGGACGTCGCGTCGCGATTACCTCGACCACCGATCGCATCCACGAGCGCGTCGGGGAACTACGCGCGCGCGGAATAACCGCGACCGGCTGGGTCGCTGATCTCACCCAACCGGCGGCGGTCGAGGCACTCGTCGCGGGAGTCGGTGAGATCGATGTGCTCGTCAACAATGCCGGGCTTGCGGTTCTTGGCGTGCTCGACACGGCGGTTCCGCTCGAGGAGATGTCACTCGACCTCTGGCGCCTCGTGGTTGATCGCAACCTGACCACGGCATTTCTGGTGACGCGTGCGGTCCTCACCGGAATGAAGTCACGGCGCTGGGGCCGCATCGTGCACGTGTCTTCTACGACCGGGCCGATCACGGGCATTGCGAACGACGCCGCCTATGCCGCCGCGAAGTCGGGAATGGTCGGCATGATGCATTCGCTCTGTCTCGAGGTCGCCCCGTTCGGGATCACGGTGAACTCGATCGCGCCGGGCTGGATCGCGACCGCGTCGCAGACCGAGGCGGAGGCGCGCGCGGGGCACGCGACGCCGACGGGACGATCCGGAACCGCGGCCGAGGTGGCTGCGGCGGCGGCCTTTCTCTCAAGCGAGGGTGCCTCCTACGTGAACGGACACCTGCTGGTCGTTGACGGCGGCAATCGCGTGCTGGAGAACCGCTCGTGAACGCTGCCATGGAAAAACGCACGGTACTCGTCACGGGCGCGGCCGGCGGGATCGGTTCGGCCGTCGCACGGCGGTTTGCGCAGAGCGGCTGGCGCGTGCTCCTGACCGATGCCAGGGCCGAGACGCTCGCGCGCGTCGCGAACTCGATCGAGGGCGCTCAGTATTTCGTTGCGGACTTGACGCGACGCCAGGCCTGCACCGACACGCTCGCCTGGGCGGCGAGCGTCGCGCCGCGCCTCGATGGCCTCGTCAACGCGGCGGGGGTCTGGCGCGAAGGACCGACCGAGCAGGGGACGGAGGAGGACTTCGACGTCGTCTTCGGAGTCAACGTCAGGGGACTCTACTTCATGACCGCCGCGTCGATCCCGGCGCTCAAGCGCAGCGCCGGCTTCATCGTCAACCTGTCGAGCGATGCCGGCGTGCAGGGCAATACGGGCGCCGCACTCTACTGCGCGTCCAAGGGCGCAGTGTCACTCTTCACGAAGGCGCTTGCGCTCGAGCTCGCGCCGGATGGCGTGCGCGTCAACGCCATCTGCCCCGGGGACGTCGCGACGCCCATGCTGGAATTCCAGGCGCATACCTACGGCGGCGGGGATCCGGACGGGTATTTCGCGCGGCTGCTCGCGGGCTACCCGCAGGGGCCGGGCCGCGCCCGCTTCATCGCCCCCGCCGAGATCGCTTCGTTCATCCATTACCTCGCGCAGCCGGAGGCGGCGCCGATCACCGGGGCGCTGTTGTCGATCGACTTCGGTTACTCGGCAGGGAAGTAGCGCCAACGGCAGCGCCGCTTCGGGATCAGGCGAGGCCGGCGCGCTTCAGAACCTCGAGCGGCGGCCCGTCGAAGCGGGCGAGGGCCACGTTGCCGACGTAGCCGAGATCGCGCGTGCCTTCGGGTGAACTGTAGAAGCCGCCGGCGGTGAGATCGCGGAAGCGGGCGAAAAAGCGTGCGGCCTCGGCGAGCGCCGGCGGCGCCTTGGGCACGTAGCAGATCGGATCGCAGAGGCGGCGCTGCTCGGCAGGACTCAGTACCGGGAAGGCACGACCGAACGACTCGCTGGCGCGCGCCTCGAGCGCGGCGAGTCCGTGCTGGACGAGCGTCCGGTCGTCGCGGTGAACGGGGTAGGGTGCGCTCACCCATTCGTCCACGAAGTCGACGACCCCGACTGCGGAGGCGGCGGGCGAGACGGCATCGGCCGGAATGATGAGATCGCAGAGCGCGGCGGTCGTCAGCCGTTCCGCCGGCGTCAGCGTCAACGGCCAGAGATCCCCGGGGTGGTGCGTCGCCAGGAGCGCGGGATCCCGGCCGTAGCCTTCCGCGGCCGACCCGGGACTCGCGGCCGCGATCGCCGATCGCAGCGAGGATCCGAGCGTCGGCAGCGCCGAGGAAGCGGCGAGCACCCATTTGAAGGCGGTCCGGCGGTCGATGAGTGGCACGGTCATGGCTAGACCTCCCGGCGCTTCATCAGTGACACGAGGTAGTCGGCCGATCGCCACGCGAGGGCCATGATCGTCAGCGTCGGATTCTTGTCGGCATTGGAGCAGAACGTGCCGCCGTCGGTGACAAAGAGGTTCGGCACGTCCCAGGTCTGCCCCCACTGGTTGGTGACCGAGCTCTTGGGACTCGCTCCCATCATCGTGCCGCCGACCTCGTGAATGATCTTGCCGCCGGGAAGAATGGCCTTGCTCCCGTCCTTCTCGACCTCCCCGATCACGCGACCGCCGACCGAATCGAGGATCGCCGCGAAGGTCTGCTGCATGTGGGCGGCCTGGCGCGTCTCGTGGTCGGACCAGCGCCAGTGAAAGCGCAGCGCCGGAATTCCGAAGCGATCCTTGACGGTGGAGTCGATCTCGCAATAGGAATCGGCGTTGGGGATCATCTCGCCGCGGCCGGAAAAATCCAGGAATGA
>CAYNCY010000121.1:0-9248 GCA_964395195.1 uncultured Steroidobacteraceae bacterium | reverse complement strand
CCGGACCGGTAGAGGTCGAGGAAGCCGTCGACGAACATCTCGGAGCACGCGTACAGCCCCTTCTCGAGCGGCGTGCGCCCGCCGATCGCCGCGATGGTCGCGCCGTGGTGGGCGCTTGCGCCCGTCGCCGCGAGCGCGGCCTGGAAGACATCGTTGCGCTGTTGCCGCAGCTGCAGCGCATACACGATCGCATCGCCCATCTCGCCGATGCCGAGCTGGAGCGTGCCGCCGTCCTTCACGAGCGCGGCCGCGTTGATGCCGACCGCGTGCTCGGTGACGGCGATCGGCAGGTTCGGCGGGCAGTACAGATCCCGGTCGTCGCGCTCGTTGTCGATGAGGAAGTCGAAGTTCTCGGGCGCGACCTCGGCATCGCCGAGCATGAAGGGCATGCGGCGATTGACGGCGCCGATCACGACCGAGTCGCGACCCGCGGCGCGCGCCTGTGCCATCAGCGGCCAAAGGTCGAGCGTCAGATCGGGGTTGGAGCTCAGGCTCAGGCGCGCGCGTGGTGCCTCACCCCGGATCGCCACCTGCTGTGCGATCACGTTGATGCCGAGCGCCATGAGCTCGCGCGTCACGTGCGAGTAGTTGACCGAGATGTACTGCTGCTGCACCGACTCGACGCCGAGCCACGCGCCCGCCTGGATGTAGAACTCGCGAACCTCGATGTTCGGCGGCAGCCGGCCGAGGCGCTCGGCCTTCACGTACTCGAGGTCGAGGTAGTCACCGAACACGCGCTCGGCGAAGGGCCCGATGAAGCGCGACTCGAGGTCGCTCCTGCCCGTCGGGCGGTTGAGCGAGAGGGCGGTGACCAGCGTGAGCCGGATGTTCGCATCGCGCGCGGCGCGCCGGTAGAACTCGTTCGGAGTGCGTTGGGCTTGCCGATCGCGAGCGGGGCGCCGATCACGAGGCGGTTGCCGAGGCGACGCAGCGTCGCCTCGACGCATTCGCCGATGTCATCGAAGAGGCGGGGCGGGGTCGCGTTCACGGCGGCACTTTACTTGAAGCCGCGCGGCGGCGCCCCGCGTCCGGACGGCTCAGGCGCGCCCGTCCGCGACGATTCGGTCGTACACCGCGCGAAACGCGGCCGCCGCGCGCGGCAGGTTGCTCTGCCAGTCGGAGTGCGCCCCGGCATCGCCGCCGTCGGTGACGTATTTGATCGCCATGAACTCGACGCCCTCCAGGCGGCACACACGAGCAAGGGCATAGGCTTCCATCTCGACGACGTCCGCGGCACCCACATCGTGACCCGACACGAAATGATCGGCGCTCCCGCAGGTGACCGCGGGCAGCCCGGCGAGGCGCCGCGGTACCTCGAGCACCGCCGGGAGCTCATCGAACGGCGTCGCGCCGAGCGGCAGGCCCAGAGGCCGCGCGTCCATGTCGCGCTGGATGAAATGCGTGCACTCGACGAGCGTGTGGGGCGCAAAGCGGGGACTCCCGACGGTGCCGAAGTCGAGCACGAGCCAGGGGCGATTCAGCATGAGCGAGCGCGTGAGCGCCCAGGCCGAGTTAACCTTGCCGACGCCGGTAAAGAGGAGCGGCGAGGCGACCCCCTCGAAGGCATCGGCCGCTTCCGCGCGCAGCGCGAACACCACCAGGATCTCCGCGGGAGTCACCACATGCACGTCCTCGAAAATCCCGGGTTCCCAAAGTCTAGCAGCGCGCGCCTGCGCAGCCGCGCGGTCCTCGCGCTTCTCCTCGCACTCGCCGCCTGCCACCCGGCGCCGCGCTCACCCGCCCCCGCGACCCCGGTCGCGCCGGCACCGGCCGAGTCGCCTCCCGCGGGTCCCGCCTACCGGATCGATGCCGGCCGCTCCGAGATCAGGATTCTCGTCTACCGCGCCGGCGCACTCGCGCGGCTCGGCCACAACCACGTGATCGTGTCGCGCGCGCTCGCGGGCGAGGTGCGCCTCGCGAAGGCGGCAGACACGGGCGAGACCGGCGGTGCGGGCTTCGACGTGTCCTTCCCGGTCGCGACGCTCATCGTCGATGAGCCCGCGCTTCGCGCCGAGGAGGGCAGCGAGTTCGCGACGCAGCCCACCCCCGCGGACGTCGAGGGTACGAGGAAGAACATGCTCGGGCCGGGCGTCCTCGACGCCGCGAATTCGCCGACCGTCCGCGTGTACGGGCTCACGAGCGCGGCGAGCGGCAGCCCGAGTGCTCACGCAATGCTCGTGGTCCGCGGCCACGTGACTCCGGTCGAGGTCCCGCTCACGGTCGTCGCGCAGGACGGTCGGCTCACCGTCAGCGGAGGCTTCGGCATCGCGCAGACGGCGCTCGGACTCACGCCCTTCAGCGTCGCGCTCGGCGCGCTCACGGTGCGGGACGGCCTCGAGATCCGTTTTCGGATCGTCGCGGTGCCCGCGGTGCCCGCGGGCTAGCCGCGTCAGCCCGGCGGCAGCGTCACGAGGAGGTGCGTCCCCTCGGGCGCGATCAGCAGCAGGTGCGTCGCGGGGTCGAGCGAGCGCGGCAGGCGGGTCTCGGGCTCGAGGCCCAGCGTCGAGAGGCGCCTGCGCACGGCGTGGAGGTCGTCCGCACTGAAGACGAGCGTCGGTGAGTGCAGCTCGCGCGTGAGGTAGAGCCCGAGGTCGAGCGTGTCGCTCGTCAGCGAGAGGTGCGGGAAGGGCTCGTTCTCTTCCGCCGCCGTCACGAAGCCGAGCGACTCCCAGTAGGCGCGGGTACGCTCGAGGTCGCTGACCGGGATCGCGTATTCCTCGAACCAGCCGAGGAGCGAGGCCGTCGGGCGCTCGGGCGGCGAGAACGTGCGCGCCTCGACGAGCCGCGCGCGCTGGCCGGACGGTGCGGCGAAGCGGGCTTCGTTGAAGGCATCATCGCCGAGCACCTGCGAGTCGAACTCGATCCCGGCGGCGGCGAGCGCGTGAGTGTGCTGGCCGAGGTCCGGCAGCACGTAGCTCAACGTGGGCCCCTCGAGCGTCGCATCGTGCAGCCCGATCGCGACGCGCCCGTCGGTCACGACCGCGTAGCGGTGCGACCAGATCTCCCCGACCGTGGCGGAGGTGAAGCCGAGCGACTGGTAGAACTGCCACGACTCGAGGATTCGTGGAGCGGGCAACGACACTTCGAGGAAACGTCCGAGCATGGAGCGGAAGTCTAGCCCGGCTTAAGGCGGCTCGTGGCGCGGAATGCCGCGCCGCCGAGGCCGAAGGCGAGGAGCGCCGCGCAGGCGCTCGCCGCGGTGAAGGCCGCGACCGGCACCGGGGTCGCGACCGAGGCGAAGGCCATCGCCTGCACGCCGAGCGCCCCGCCGAACTGCTGCACGAAGCCGAGGAGCCCGTTGGCGATGCCGGCCGAGCGGGGCGCGAGCGTGACGGCGCTCGCGGTCAGACTGGGGAGCGCGAGCCCCTGTCCGAAGGCGATCACGAGCCAGGGTGCGAACACGGCCAGGCCCTGCCAGAGGCCGGCAAGCGCGATGCCCAAGCCGATGAGCGCCGCGCCCGCCGAGACCGCAACTCCGCCGGCGAGGAGCCGATGCACGCCGAAGCGGACCGCAAATCGGGTCACGCACCAGTTGCCGGCGAAGTAGCCGACCGCGATCCAGAGGTACCAGAGCCCGTACTCGCCGCTCGAGTGCCCGAGCGCCTCGCCGAACACGTACGGCATCAGCGACACGAACACGAAGAACTCGGCGTAGATGAGCCCGCTGATCAGCGCGAGCCCGACGAAGGCCGGCGTCGCAATCAGGTTCTTCATCGCCTCCAGAAGCTCACGGTTGTTGTGGCGGTGCTCGTGCGCGCGCGTCTCCGGCATGAACCTCAGGCTCGCGAGCCAGACGAGCGTGGACACGATGCACAGGAGCACGAACACCGCCCGCCAGCCGGCGAACTCGGCAAGCGCGCCGCCCGCGGCCGGCGCGATCGAGTTCGCCATCAGCATCACCATCGTGAGGTAGGCGATCATCCGCGCCATGCGCTCGCGCCCGAAGAGGTCGCCGATCGTCGCGCGCGCGACCGTGACGCCGCCCGCGGAGCCGAGCGCCTGCACGATGCGCCCGAGCATCAGCCAGCCGAGCGAGTGCGCGAAAAGCGCAACGATGGAGCCCACGACGTTGATGCCAAGCCCGAGGAGGAGCACGGGCCGGCGGCCGTGCCGGTCGGAGAGGGGGCCCCAGATCAGCAGGCCGATCGCGAAGGCGACGAGCGGCGCGCTCACCGTCACGTTCGCCGCGGCGACGCTGACCCCGAACTCGGCCCGGACCGCGGGCAGCACGGGCAGGTAGATGTTGACCGCGACGGGCCCCGCGGCCGTCGCGGCCGCGAGGAGCGTGATCAGCGCGCGCTCGGAGAGCGCAGGCCGGGTCAAGACGTGATGCCGCCCAGGCACATGTACTTGAGCTCGGTGTAGTCGAGGATGCCGTGCCGCGAGCCCTCGCGGCCGATCCCGGACTCCTTCCAGCCTCCGAACGGCACTTCCTCGGTCGAGATGATGCCGGTGTTGATGCCGACGATGCCGTATTCGAGCGCCTCGGCCACGCGCCAGGAGCGCGCGATGTCACGGGTATAGAAGTAGGACGCGAGCCCGAACTCGGTGTCGTTCGCCATCCGGATCGCCTCGGCCTCGGTCGTGAACCTGAAGAGCGGCGCGACCGGGCCAAAGGTCTCCTCGCGCGCGACCTTCATCTCGGTCGTGACGCCCGTGAGGATGGTGGGCTCGAAGAACGTGCCGCCGAGCGCGTGGCGCGCGCCGCCGAGCGCGATCCTGGCGCCCTTCGCAACCGCATCGGCGATGTGCTCCTCGACCTTGGCGACGGCCTTGGCATCGATGAGCGGGCCCTGCTCGGTCGGTCCATCGAGGCCGGGGCCGACACGGAGCTTCTTCGTCGCCTCGGTCAGCTTCGCGACGAAGGCGTCGTACACGCCCGCCTGCACGAGGAGGCGGTTCGCGCAGACGCAGGTCTGGCCGGTGTTGCGGTACTTGCTCGCGAGGGCGCCCGCGACCGCGGCGTCGAGGTCCGCATCGTCGAACACGAGGAAGGGCGCATTGCCGCCGAGCTCGAGCGAGACCTTCTTCACGGTCGATGCGCACTGCTGCATCAGCAGCTTGCCGATCTCGGTCGAGCCCGTGAACGTGATCTTGGCGACGTGCGGGCTCGAGGTGAGCTCGCCGCCGATGGCGGACGCCTTGCCGGTCAGCACGTTGAAGACGCCGGGCGGCACGCCCGCGCGGGTCGCGAGCTCCGCCTGCGCGAGCGCCGAGAGCGGCGTCGACTCGGCGGGCTTCACGACGAAGGTGCAGCCGGCGGCGAGCGCGGCGCCTGCCTTCCTCGTGATCATCGCGGCCGGGAAGTTCCACGGCGTGATCGCGCCGACGACGCCCACGGGCTGGCGGATCGCGAGGAGGCGCTTGTCCGGGAAGGGCGAGGGGATCACATCGCCGTAGACGCGCCGGCCTTCCTCGCCGAACCACTCGTAGAAGGATGCCGCGTAGTTGACCTCGCCCTTGGCCTCGGCGAGGGGCTTGCCTTGCTCGGCCGTCATGAGGCGACCGAGATCCTCGGCGTTCGCCACCATGAGGTCCGCGAACTTCCTGAGGATCTTGCCGCGCTCCTTGGGCGTCTTGGCCGCCCAGGCCGGGAACGCGCGCTTCGCCGCCTCGATCGCACGACGCGTCTCGACGGCTCCGCAGCGGGGCACGGTCGCGAGCACGGCGCCGGTCGCCGGGTTCGTGACCTCGATCTTCGCGCCGTCGTCGGCGTCGACCCACTTGCCGTCGATGTAGCACTGCTGCCGGAGGAGCGTCGGGTCGTTGAGGGTGAACGGAGTACTCATGGAATTCTCGCGGGAAGGGTTGGAAAGCGTGGCGCGGGCGGGCGGTTCAGCCGCTCAGCCGACGTGGCGGTGAAGGAAATCGAGCGAGCGTTGCAGGGCGAGCGCGGCGCTCGGCGCATCGAAGGATGCGCGGTCGGTGCAGTTGAAACCGTGGCCGGCGGGGTACAGGTAGTAGTGGCCCATCGGGTAGGCCTTCTTGATCTTTTCGACGTCCTTCACCGGGATGTGCGTGTCGTTCTCACCGAAATGGAACACGACCGGCGCCTTCGGCGAGCGCTCGAGGAGCTTGGCGATGCCGCCGCCGTAGTAGGCGACGCCCGCCGCGATCGGCAGGTGGCACGCCGCGAGGAAGGTGAGGGTGCCGCCCCAGCAGAAACCGACCATGCCGACCTTGCCCGCGCCGGCGACCGAGTCGATGGCGGCCTTGAGGTCGAGGAGCGTCTGCTCGGGCTTGAGCTTCTCTACAACGGCGAGGCCGGCGGCCGAGTCGGTGTACGGAATGAGCGCCCCCTTCTCGGCCCGGTCGAAGAGCGCCGGGGCGATCGCGAGGAAGCCGGCCAGGGCGTACTGGTGCGCGACGGCGGCGACGTGGGGGGTGATGCCGAAGATCTCCTGGACGATCACCACCCCGCCGCGGGGCTTCCCCGCCGGGTGCACGCGGACGGCGTCGAGGACGTGGCCGTCGGCCGCCTTCAGCCGGACCGTCTCGGACTTGAGTTCTGGCATGCGCTCGCTCGGGATGGGGGCAGTCCGGAAGGACCGCCGGGTACCCATTTTGCGCGACGGCGGCGTCCGGCACCACCCGCCGCCCGACCCCGCCCTGCGCCGTCAGCGCGGCGTCTGTATCACCCGCTGGTCGATCGCCCCGAAGAGGTTGTTCCGGTTGCCGTCCAGGACCTCGATCCGCACCTGGTCGCCGAACTTGAGGAAGGGCGTCCGCGGGGCCCCGAACTCGATGTGCTCGAGCATGCGCCGCTCGGCGAGGCAGGCCGAGCCCTTGCTCCGGTCGTAGTTCGAGACGGTCCCCGAGCCCACGATCGTGCCGGCCCGGAGGTTGCGGGTCTTCGCGCAGTGCGCGATCAGCTGGGCGAAATCGAAGGTCATGTCGACGCCGGCGTCCGGCGCGCCGAACAGCTTGCCGTTGAGGTGCGTCCGCAGCGGCAGGTTGAGCTTGGCGCCCGTCCAGGCGGCGCCGAGCTCGGCCGGGGTCACGGCGACCGGCGAGAACGCGGTCGCGGGCTTGGCGAGGTAGAAGCCGAACCCCTTGGCGAGCTCGCCCGGGATCAGGTTCCGCAGGCTCCAGTCATTGACCAGGAGTACGAGGCGGATCACGCCCTCGGCGAGCACGCCCTCGGGGGACGTGCCCATGCGCACATCGCCGGTGATCACCGCAACCTCGGCCTCGAAATCGATGCCCCACTCCTCGCTCGCGAAGTACGCGGGATCGGTCGGCCCCAGGAAATCGTCGGAGCCGCCCTGGTAGACGAGCGGGTCGGTCCAGAACGAGGCCGGCATCTCGGCGCCGCGCGCCTTGCGCACGAGCTCGACGTGGTTGACGTAGGCCGAGCCGTCCACCCAGTGATAGGCGCGGGGGAGCGGAGCCGCGCACATCGCGGCATCGAAGGGCAGCATTCCGCGCGCGGTGCCCAGGGTGAGCGCCTTTGCGAGCTCCTCGAGCTTGGGCGCCGCGACCGCCCAGTTGTCGAGCGCGTCCTGCAGGCGGTTCGCGATGCCGGTCGCGGGCACGCAGCGGTTCAGCGTCGCATCGACGACGACGAGGCGCCCGTCGCGCCCACCCTTCAGGCTCGCCAGTTTCACGAGGGTCTCCCGCGCCGTTCGATCCCGTTCATTTTCCGCCCTTCCAGCTGTCGACGTAGCCCGTCCACTCGACCGACGCGGCGGCGGCGCCGAGCTCGAGCGGGTCGCGGGCGTCGATCATCACCGCGTACTCATCGGCGCCCGGCTTCGTCTGCACGAGCATCCGGGACAGCGCCTTCGGATGCGGACCGTGCGTGAATCCCGACGGGTGGAAGCTCAGCATGCCCGGATGGATGTTGTCGCGCGAGAAGAAGTCGCCCGCGTGATAGAAGATCACCTCGTCGTAATCGTCGTTGTTGTGGAAAAAGGGCACCTTGATCGCGCCCGGATCCGTCTCGAACGGGCGCGGCACGAAGGTGCAGATGACGAAGCGATTCGCGAGGAAGGTCGTGTGCGCGGACGGCGGCAGGTGGTAGCGATGGCTCATCAGCGGCCTCAGGTCCCTGACGTTGATCCGGCAGACCGCGAGGTCGCCGTGCCAGCCGATCGCATCGAGCGGGTTGAACGGGAATCCCGCGGTCGAGATCGCCTGGCGGCGCTTGATGCGGACGGGCCAGGCCAGGCTGCCGCGTGTCGCGCCGGGCGGTCCCTCCTCCTGCTGCGCGAGGAATTCCGCGTCGAGCGCCGGGACGTCCAGCATCGCGGGGTCGAAGATCGCGTGCGGTCCGACGAGACCCTTGTCGGGCAGCAGGTAGGTCGAGTTCGTCGCCTCGATCAGGAGCGCGCAGAAGGGCGCGCCGAGCGCGAGGCGCCACAACGTCCCGCGCGGCAGCACCACGTAGTCGCCGGCGTGGACCGAGAGGTGCCCGAAATCGCAGTAGAGCTCCGCATCGCCCGAGTGGATGAAGAGGAGTTCATCGCCATCGGCGTTCCGCGCGAGGTGGTCCATCGACGCCTCGAGCCTGAGCCAGCGGAGGCGGCAGTGGGCGTTCTCGAGGATGGGAGCCGCATCCCACGGCGATGACATGGGCGTCGCGATCTTCGCGAGGTCGAAGGCGTGCGGACGCAGCGGTCCCTCGAAGCTCGTCCAGCCGGTCGGCGGGTGGCGGTGGTAGAAGAACGCGGCGGGCCCGAAGAAGCCCTCCTTGCTCATCTCGCGCTCGAAGGTGCCGGGCGGCAGGTCCGCGTGCGCCTGGCGGCTCGCGGTGCCCGCGACCCGGGGATAGGAGATGTACCGTTTCATGGCGAAGGCTCCTCGTCATCCGCGACCCGCCGGTGAATTTAGTTGCAAATGAAACTAATTACAAGCGACACGGCTGCCCGACCCCCGCGCCGCCGGTCGACCCGCGCCGCCAGCGGTCGGCTGGCATAATCCGCCCCTCGCGCCACAGGAGCCAGCCGATATGACGACGGTAACGACAGCCCGACAGGGCCCCGTGGCAGTGATCAGCTTCGGCGAGCCGCCGGTCAATAGCCTGGGCTCAACGACCCGCAAGGAACTCGTCGCCGCGATCGACGCGGCGCGCGCGGATGCGGCGGTCACGGCGATCGTGATCACCGGCCGCAATGGCCTCTTCTCCGGCGGCGCCGACATCAAGGAGTTCGGAACGCCCGCCATGCTCGGCGCCCCGAACCTCCACGACCTCATTGGCGTGGTCGAGTCGAGCGCGAAGCCCGTGATCGCGGCGATCGAGGGAACGT
>CAYNCY010000120.1:0-9335 GCA_964395195.1 uncultured Steroidobacteraceae bacterium | reverse complement strand
CTCTCGGCCCCGTCTACCAGGCGGGCACGCTCTCCGGAAATCCGGTCGCGATGGCCGCGGGTCTTACGACGTTGCGCGCACTCGAGGCCCCGGGCTTCCATGCCCGTCTCGCCGCCTCGACCGATGCGCTGATCGCGGGACTGAAGCGGGTCGCGGCCGAGGCGAGGATTCCGCTCGCCACCAACCACGTCGCCGGCATGTTCGGGCTCTTCTTCACCGACCGCGCGCGCGTCACGAGCTACGCGGAGGCGACGAGCTGCGACGTCGACCGCTTCCGGCGCTTCTTCCACCTGATGCTGGACGAGGGCGTGTACCTCGCGCCGTCCGCGTTCGAGGCGGGTTTCGTCTCGGCCGCGCACGGCCCCGCCGAGATCGAGGCGACGATCGTCGCGGCCGGGCGCGCGTTCGCGACACTCGCCGCGTAGGCGGAGGGACCCGCCGGTGGCGACATCCGCGCGACCGCTCGTGATGCGCTGCGGGGCGTTCGGGGACATGGTGCTCCTGACACCACTCATCCGGACGCTCGCCGCGCGCTTCGGTGCGCCCGTCGATATCGTCTCTTCGGGCGGCTGGACCGCACCCCTGCTCGCCGGGCAGCCGGGTGTCGGTACGCTCTACCTCGTCAAGAGTCGCCGCCGCCCGTACCTCGTCAGTCCCGATCAGTGGCGCCTCGTCGCGGCGCTGCGCGAGCGCGGTGTCGGGCCGACATGGTTCCTCGATCCCGGACGCATCGGCCTCAAGCTCCTCGCGCGCGCCGGCATCAAGTCCGAATGGCGCGTCGACGAGGAACACTTCCCGCGCCTGCCCGGTGAGCACTACCTCGAGCGCTTCGCGCGCATGGCCGCCGCGACGCCTCTGGCGCTCGGCGCCGCGACCCTCGACGTGGAACCCGTGTCCGGCACGGCGCTGGAAGTCGGCGCCGATGCGCGTCAGGACCTCGTGCGCTGGCTCGCCGCCCGTGCGCTCGATCAACACCCGCTGCTCCTCGTGCAGGCCGGCAACAAGCGCACGATGCGCCGCGGCGACCGCCAGCGCGCCAGCAACACGAAGTACTGGCCGGAGGACCACTGGGCGGCGGTCGTGACGGCACTTCGACGGCTCCATCCCGCCCACCGGGTTCTCCTGCTGGGTGTGCCGAGCGAAGCGGAGCTCAACGAGGACATCCGCGCGCGCGTCGCGGACCCCGACGTCGTCAACGTCGCGACGGAACTGCCGATGCCGCGCCTGCTCGCGCTCCTCGAGCGCGCCGATGCGCTCGTCAGCGTCGACACCGGGCCCGCGCACGCCGCCGCCGCACTCGGGCTCCCGGAAATCGTACTGTTCGGAGCGGCGGATCCGGCGCTCTACCGGCCGCGCGGCGCCGCGGGCGCGGCGGTGATCTGTCTCGCACCCGCGACACCCGGGCCGCTCGAGGGGCTCGAGCTCGAGCGCGTGCTCGCGGCGCTCCCGACCCTGCCGCTGCGCAGCGCAAGCTGAGCGGCCGCGCCGCTCGGCCGGCGCGGTTGTCGCCCCTGCCCGGCTCGCGTACCGTGCGCCGATGCGCGCCTTTCTCTGGTTCCTCGCCATCATCGTCGTGACCGTGCTCGCGGCCGCGGTGCTTGCCTACCCGCTCTACAGCGCGCTGCACCCGCACTTCCCCGAGTGGTGGTTCGACAAGATCGGCACGCGGCTCTGGCAGTTCCTGATGCTGATCGCGATCATCTTCGTGGTGCGCCGGCTGCGCCTTCGGAGTAAGCGCGACTTCGGTTACGGCGCGCCGCGCCCGCGGTGGCTGCGCCAGTTCGGGGTGGGGATCCTCGCCGGGATCCTCTCGATGCTGCCGGTCACGGTCTCGATGCTGGCGCTCGGCGTTCGCATCGCGCGGCCCGACCTCGACGGGCACCTCCTCATCGGTGCGCTCATCGCGGGCGCGCTCTCGGGGCTCGTCGTCGGCTTCGTCGAGGAGACCTTCTTCCGCGGCCTCATGTTCGGCGCGGTTTTGAAGGACCTGCGCCGGCCGCTCGCCGCGATCGTGCTGGTCGCGATCGTGTACGCCTCGGTGCACTTCCTCGCGAGCACGCACATCCCGCCGGAGGAGGTCACCTGGCACAGCGGCCTCAACCTGCTCTCGGCCTCGGTCAGCAATTTCATGGCGCCGGCCGGCATCATCGATGCGTGGCTCTCGCTTCTCGCCGTTGGCGTGCTGCTCGGCGCCTGCGCCTGGTGGACGGGCAACATCGCGACCGGCGTCGGGCTCCACGCCGGCTGGGTGTTCGTCATGCGTGCCACCGTCGGCGTGACGCGCGAGAACCCCGCCTCGCCGCTCGAGTGGCTGATCAGCCCGACGACCGGCTACACGGGCTGGCTGGTGCTCGCCTGGACGCTCGTCCTCGGCGTGGCACTCGTCCTCGCGCGCGGGCGCTTCCGCCACTGGCATCGCACGATCTGAGCGCCCTCAGGCGTCGACGTCCTCGCTACCCAGGCGAATCAGCGGCGCGAGGTACTTGAGCCGCTCGAGCGGGTCGTCGAGCTCGAGCAGGCCCTGCTTGACCGCGGGCTCGAGCGGCGCGAGCTCGGCGAGGCGATTGCCGACCCAGGCCGCATCGTCCCAGCGCGGCGTGACCCACGAGTAGATCGACTCGAGATCGGGGTAGAGACGCCTGAGCGCCTCCGGCAGATGCGCACAGCTTTCGGGCACGCTGGCGGCGGGCTCCGCCGGCACGTCCTCGACCTCGGCGAGGTTGAGGCCATCGTCCTGGCGCCAGGCGCGCAGGATCTTCAGGCGCTCGCGCCCGAGGCAGGTGAGTCCGAGGAGGCCGTCCTCGAGCCGGTTGAAGTCGACGATGTGCGCCTCGGTGCCCGTCGCCGCGGTCGTCATCGCCCCGCCGCCCGCCTCGCGTCCCTCGACGAGGAGCACGACGCCGAAGCCCGTCGACTGGCGCATGCAGCGGCCGACCATGTCGATGTAGCGCGGTTCGAAGATCCGAAGGGCGAGCGGTCCGCCCGGGAAGAGCACGGCGCCGAGCGGGAAGAGCGGCAGCGTTCGCACGCTAGCTCCCATCCCCCAGTGCCTTGAGGACCTTGCCGTGCAGCCCGCCGAAGCCGCCGTTGCTCATGATGAGCACGTGATCACCGCTCTTCGCCTCGCGCGCGATCGCGCGCGCCAGCGCATCGACCTCGGCGATCACCTCGCCGCGGGATCCGAGCGCACGGGCCGCGCCCTTCACGTCCCAGCCGAGATCGGGCGGCTCGAAGAGATAGGCGCGGTCGGCGCTTGCGAGCGACCCGGCCAGCGTCTCGCGGTGGACGCCAAGCCGCATCGTCGCCGAGCGGGGTTCGAGCACCGCGAGGATGCGCGCGTTGCCAACCTTCTGTCGCAGGCCCTCGAGGGTGGTCGCAATGGCGGTCGGGTGATGCGCGAAGTCGTCGTACACGGTGACGCCGCGGACGGTGCCGCGCACTTCCATGCGCCGGCGCGCGTTCCGGAATTCCTTGAGCGCCGCGAGGCCAACTTCGACCGGCACACCCGCGTGGCGCGCGCCCAGGATCGCCGCGAGTGCGTTCTCGGCGTTGTGAGCGCCGATCAGGCCCCACTCGGTGCGACCGAGCGACTTGCCGCCCGAGGCGATCTCGAACGCCGACCAGTCGGGCGCGAGCGCACGCACGCTGAAGTCGGCGGCCGCCGTGCGCGCGAAGCGCTCGATCGGCGTCCAGGCGCCCAGCGCGAGCGCGGCCTCAAGCTCCGCGTCCGCACCGTTGACGATGAGGCGGCCGCTCGCGGGCACGGTGCGCACCAGCTGGTGGAACATGCGCCGGATGCTCGCGATGTCCGGATAGATGTCGGCGTGGTCGAACTCGAGGTTGTTGAGGATCGCGGTGCGCGGACGGTAGTGCACGAACTTGGCGCGCTTGTCGAAGAAGGCGGTGTCGTACTCATCCGCCTCGACGACGAAGAAGGGTGCCTTGCCGAGGCGCGCGGACTCGGTGAAGTTGCCGGGCACCCCGCCGATCAGGAAGCCGGGACTCAGGCCCGCGTATTCGAGGATCCAGGTCAGCATCCCGGACGTCGTCGTCTTGCCGTGCGTGCCCGCGACCGCGAGCACCCACCGCTCGCCGAGCACGTGCTCCGCAAGCCACGCGGGACCGGAGGTGTACCGAAGGCCCCGATCGAGCATCGCCTCGACCGCGGGGTTGCCGCGCGAGAGCGCATTGCCGACGATGACGACGTCGGGCGCGGGCTCGAGCTGCGCGGGATCCCAGCCTTCGGTCAGGTGGATGCCGAGCGCCTCGAGCTGCGTGCTCATCGGCGGGTAGACGTTCGCGTCCGAACCCGTGACCTCGTGGCCGGCCTCGCGCGCGAGCGCGGCGATGCCGCCCATGAAGGTCCCGCAGATGCCGAGGATGTGGACGCGCATCAGGCGGCCACCGGCGGCGCGAGGACCCGGAAGATCAGTGTCTCGGCCAGCATGAAGGTCAGCGCGAGCGTGAGGCCCATCGCGAGCGAGACATCGAGCGCGCTCCTCAGGATGTGGCCGACCACCAGCACGCCCCAGAGGAGGAACCCGATCGCAAGCGCGCCGACGACGGCGGTCGCAGTCTCCTTGTCGAGCAGTCCCGCGGCGAACCTCACGAGCACGAGCTGCACGACGGCGAGCACGACCCCCGCACCGAGCAGCGCGCTCAGCGTCTGCACGAATCGATGCCGGCGGTCCCGGACCGCGAGCAGCGTCGAGAAGACCGCGAAGACGAGCGCGAGGTCGAGGAGGCCGAGTACGAGCGACCTGGCGGTGCCGTTGGTGTCGTGGAGAAAGTAGAGGCTCGTCCCGAGGTCGAGGAGCGCGAGCCCGGCGAGGAGGGATAGCGACGCCGGCAGGTCACGCGGCCCGCGGCGGAGAAGCACGATGTCCCAGAACACCCGTATCAATGCCAGCATCACCCTTCCGACTTGGGAACGCCCGCTCGCGACCCCCATAATACGACGTCGATTGTAACCCGCCGGCCCCGATCACCCGTGACCATCCCGCTCAAGCTCATCACCGGCAGTGCCGAACTCGCCGCCGCCACCACTCTCCTCGGCGCGGGCCCCCGTGTCGCGCTCGACACCGAGTTCCTGCGGGAACGCACCTACGTCGCGGAACTGGCGCTCGTGCAGCTCGGCAATGATTCCGGCATCGCGCTCATCGACCCGCTGGCCAAACTCGACCTCGCGCCGCTCGCGGCGCTCCTGAAGGACCCGGCACTCACGAAAGTCCTGCATGCGGGCCGGCAGGACGTTGAGGTGCTCCTGCCCCTGACCACGACGCCCGTTGCACCGCTGCTCGACACGCAGATTGCCGCCGCGCTCCTCGGCCACGCCGCGCAGATCGGCTATGCCGATCTCGTCGAGCGCGAGCTCGGACAGGTCCTCGAGAAGAGCCAGGCCCGCACCGACTGGACGCGCCGGCCGCTCTCGACCGCGCAGCTCGAGTACGCCGCCGATGACGTCCGCTGGCTCCTGCCGCTCGCGGAGCGGCTCGAGGAGCGCCTCGTGGCGCGCGGTCGACTCGAGTGGTTGCGCGAGGATTGCCGGGCGCTCGCAGATCCCGAGCTCTACAAGCTGCGGCCGGCCGACGCCTGGCAGCGCCTCAAGGGCACGGAGACGCTGCCACCGCGCGAACAGCTGCGCCTGCGCTCGCTCGCCGGCTGGCGAGAGACCGAGGCGTTGCGTCGCAACCTTCCACGCGGCTGGTTGCTCGCGGACGATGCGCTTCGCGCCATTGCGCGCGCGGCACCCCGCGACCTTCAATCGCTGCAGGCGCTCGATGTGATGCCGGGTGGCTCGGCGGCCAAGCTCGGCGGCGCGATCCTCGCCGAACTCGAACACGCCGCGTCCCTGCCGCTCGAGTCTATCGTCCAGAAAACCGAGGCGCGGCCGAGCGCGGATGAGCGCGAACTCGCAAAGCGCCTGACCGAGTGCGTGCGTGCGCGCGCGCTCGAGCTCGACGTGGCGCCCGAGGTGCTGGCCACACAGCGCGACCTCAGGCGCGTCGCGCACGGCGAGCCACCGGCCGGCGTACTCAAGGGATGGCGCGCGGACCTGCTCGCGGCCCCGCTCGCCGCAGAGTTCGCGCGGTGACGGCCCCGGGGCGACCGCGGATCGACTAGGCGCGGGCCGCCCCGCAATGGAAGCTCGCCCATGCCCGCGACCCGCGATGCCAAGGCGCCCACGTCACGACGTCCGCGAGTGCTGCTGCTGGCGCTCGGAATCGGCCTGGTATTGACGATGCTCGGCACGATGCGCCCTGCCTGCGCGAACATGCGCCAGTGCGCGAGCCACTCCTTGAGTGTCAAGGACCTTGTGGCGGTCCGGACCGCCGCGATGCGGGCGCTCCGCGGCCTCGCCCCGCTCGACCCGACGGTCGGAGGCGCGTGCCGAAACCCGACCAGCGCCGACGCGTGGCTGGAATCGACTCGACACCAGCGACCCGACGGGATCCGCGAATGGTGGGCGTTGCGCTGCAATCGCGAGGCGGACCTCTGGAGCTGCGAGGCGACGCACGAGCGCGAGTTCGACCTCGAGGTGACGACGGTCGCGGGCGAGAAGCGCGCGGTCGTGCGGCTCGATCCGCAGACTGACGTCGAGCTCGCGCGCACGAACGTCGAGCAGGTCGTTCGGGCGTTGACGGTGCAGTCGCCGAAAGCCTTGGCAGAAGGCTGCGTTGCTGCCATGACCGGCCCGGTCACTCCCGATCCGAGTCGCATCCCCGCGGGCACCGTTCCCGTGCCACAGCCACTCGGGGCATCCGTGGCCGCGGACGGCGCCGTAGAGGTCTACCTTGGCGCCGGCGACCTGTTCCAGTACCGCGTGCAGCCGGACGTTGCGCGGACAGGCGTTTCCGAGGTCTGCTGGCACGGCATGATCGTCGTGACGTGACGATTGCCCGGAGCGAGGCGAGCCCGATGCCGCACCCCTACGGTCGCCGCCCCGGGATCAGACCGCGCCCGCGCTCTTGAGCGCGGCTTCGAGGCGCGCGGTGACCGCCTCGATCTCGCCTTCCGCATCGACCGTCTGCAGGAGTCCGCGACTCGAGTAGTACTCGACGAGCGGGCGCGTCTGCGCGCCGTACACCTCGAGGCGCTTGCCGATCGTCGCCTCGCTGTCGTCCGGCCGCTGGAAGAGCTCGGGGGTCGTGCACTGCTGGTTGCAGGGCGGGGGCACCGCCGGCGGCGCCGTGTAGACGTTGAAGACCCGCCCGCAGGTCTTGCAGGTGCGCCGGCCCGTGAGGCGCTTGAAGAGCTGCTGCTGGTCGACGTCCATCAGCACGACCGCTTGCAGGGGCTTGCCGATGTCGGCGAGGAGAGCGTTCAGGCCGTCCGCCTGGACGATCGTCCGCGGGAAGCCATCGAGGATGAAGCCGCGCTTCGCGTCGGGCTGCGCGAGGCGCTCGCGGATGATGCCGAGCATCGTCGCGTCGTCGACGAGCTTGCCGGCGTCCATCGTCGCCTTGGCACGCACGCCAAGCGGCGTTCCCGCCGCGACGGCCGCGCGCAGCAGGTCGCCCGTCGACACCTGCGGGACGCCGTACTTGTCGATGAGCCGCTGGGCCTGGGTGCCTTTCCCGGAGCCGGGGGCGCCGAGGAGAACGATTCGCATTGCTAATACTCGTGGCGGGCCGGACCCCTTGGGTTCCCCTCGGCCTCGTTTGTGCCGATATGCTGCCGCCCCCTCCCCGCAGCGTCAAATCCGTGCGCGAGCGCGCCCGCTCCCAAGGTCGTCGGGCCGGGCACGAGCGGGTATCCTGAGGCGAACCCCTTCGCCCGTGGAGTTATGTTCATGCCGACGTCCAAGCCAGGCCCCAAGCGCAACGCCTTCTACGCCCAGTCGGGCGGCGTCACCGCCGTCATCAATGCCTCGGCCGCCGGCGTCATCGATGCCTGCCGCAAGCACAGCAAGCGCATCGGCAAGCTCTACGCGGGCCGTCATGGCATCGTCGGCGCGCTGACCGAGGACCTGATCGACACGAGTCGCGAGAGCACCGCGGCGATCCGCGCGCTCAGGCACACGCCGGCCGGCGCTTTCGGCTCGGCACGCTACAAGCTGAAGAGCATCGAGCAGGACCGCGCGAAGTACGAGCGGCTCATCGAAGTGTTCCGCGCGCACGACATCGGCTACTTCTTCTACAACGGCGGCAACGACTCGATGGACACCGCGCTCAAGGTGTCGAAGATCGGCGCGGAACTCGGCTACCCGATCGTGTGCGTCGGCGTCCCGAAGACCGTCGACAACGACTTGCCGATCACCGACTGCTGCCCGGGTTTCGGCTCGGTCGCGAAGTACGTGGCCGTCTCGACGCGCGAGGCGGCGCTCGACGTCGCGTCGATGGCGCGCACCTCGACCAAGGTCTTCATCCTCGAGGTCATGGGCCGGCACGCCGGCTGGATCGCCGCAGCGGGCGGGCTCGCGGGCGAGAAGCCGGCCGATGCGCCGCACATCATCCTGTTCCCGGAAGTGCCGTTCGAGCAGAAACGCTTCCTCGATCGCGTCCGCGACTGCGTCGCGACGGTCGGCTACTGCGTGATCGTCGTCTCCGAGGGCGTCAGGGGCCCGGGCGGCAAGTTCCTCGCCGAGGCCGGCACCACGGATGCGTTCGGCCACAGCCAGCTCGGCGGTGCGGCGCCGGAGATCGCCCGCATCGTCAAGGATGGGCTCGGCTACAAGTACCACTGGGCGGTCGCCGACTACCTGCAGCGCGCCGCGCGCCACATCGCCTCGAAGACCGACGTCGCGCAGGCCTACGCGGTCGGCAAGGCCGCGGTCGAGTTCGCGCTCAAGGGCCAGAACGCGGTGCTGCCGGTGATCATCCGCACCTCAAACCGGCCCTACCGCTGGACCATCCGCTCCGCGCCCCTCGAGTCGGTCGCGAACGTCGAGAAGACGGTGCCGCCCGAGTTCATCACGGCGGACGGCTTTGGCATCACCCCGGCCGCGCGGCGCTACCTCGCGCCGCTGATCGCGGGCGAGGATTACCCCCCGTTCCGCAACGGCTTGCCGGATTACGTCCAACTCAAGAACGCTCCCGTGCGGCGCAAGCTCGCGACAGACTTCAAGGTATAATGCGCGGCCCTTTTTGGGGCTGCCCGGAAAACGGATGCTTTTCAGTCACTTACCCTGCGGGGTGAGGCTGCAAAGCGCCGCTTCCGGTCAAGAAACCACGAACTTCATTGCGACTTAGGACGGGGAGAAAACCATGACGAGCGACACCGCTCTGTGGCTCGCGATCGGCGCGGGCGTGGTAGCTATCGTGTACGGCCTTCTGATGGTGCGCTGGATCGTCGCGCAGTCACCGGGCAATGCGCGCATGCAGGAGATCGCTGCG
>CAYNCY010000119.1:0-9404 GCA_964395195.1 uncultured Steroidobacteraceae bacterium | reverse complement strand
GTGGCGCTCGAGCAGGGGCGCATGCGGCTCGCGGTGCCGATGGCAATCGCGCCGCGCTACGGCCGCCCGGGCGAGTCGGTCCAGCCGCACCAGACACCGTTTGTCGATCTGGTCGCGCACTACCCGTGCAATTTCGCGCTCACCCTCCGGGGCGAACTCTCCCGCGCGCGCGTCACCTCGCCGACCCACGGCGTGCGCGCCAGCGCGTCCGAGGGTGCACTCCGCCTGGTCACGCCTTCGCCGGTTTCGCTCGACCGCGATCTCGTCGTCCTGATCGAGGGACTCACGACGACGCCCGGCGTCGTCGCACGCGACGGTGAAGGATTTGTTGCGCTGGCGAGCGTGACGGTGCCGCGGCGCGACCCGACGGCCACGGCGCCAACGGTACTCAAGCTTTTGCTCGATTGCTCCGGCTCCATGGCCGGCGTCAGCATCGGTCAAGCGCGCGAGGCGATCCCCAAGGTTCTGGCGGCGCTTGGCTCCGCCGACCGGTTCAGTCTCACGCGCTTCGGCACGGTGTTCCGTCACGAGACGGACGGCGTGGAAAAGGTCACTCCCGCACTGATCGCGGACCTCACGCTCCGGGTTCCCGGCATGAATGCCGACCTCGGTGGCACCGAGATGGCGGGGGCGCTGGCGGCCACGCTCGAGCTGGCCGTCCCGCGCGATGCGGCCGCGGACGTGCTGCTGATTACAGACGGGGAGATCTGGGCGATAGACGCGCTGATGCGCCGGCTCGCGGATTCACGCCATCGACTCTTCGTACTCGCGATCGGTGCGAGTCCCGTCGAGGAGCTGGCGCGCAAGATCTCCGAGATCACGCGCGGGGCCTGCGAGTTCGTGACCCCGGGCGAGGACATGGGCGGCGCGGTGACGCGGCTGCTTGCGAAGATCCGCACACCCTCGCTCGAGATCGCATCGATCGATTGGCCGGGCGCGCAGGACTGGACGGTCGGCAAGAACCAGGCGATTTTCGCGGGCGATACCGTTCATCTCTTCGGCGGATTTGTGGCCGCTCCGTCCGGTTCCGTTGCCGTCACTCTCCGGGGAGATGCAGAGCCGGCGATGGTCAGCGAGCTTCCGGAACCGAGCGAATCCGGCAGCACGCTCGCGCGCGTCGCAGCGATGCGCCGCCTCGCTGGCCTCGAGCCTGCCGAAGCCTCTGCGCTCGCCGAGCGCTACGCGCTCGTCACGAAATACACGAGCTGCGTCGTCGTGCTGGCGCGGCCGGACGGTGAGAAATCGGACGGAGATCCCAAGCTTCGCGTCGTACCGCAGATGCTCGCCGCGGGCTGGGGAGCCACCGGCGATGTCAATGGCGCGAGCGCGAGCGAGAGTCTGTTCCTGCGGTCGCCGGCGTTGCCGGGCACGATCCCCCCCGAGGCGGCCAGTGCATTCCTCCGCCGCAGCGGTGTTGGCGAGCAGAAACATCTGTCGCATTCAGACTCTGCGCGAACGGCCGACCGGCACCCCGGTCTCACGCGCAACGACAACGGGCCGCTGGTCAGTGCACTGCCGCGGCCGTCGATCGCGGCACGCCTGGCCGAGCGCCTGGTCGAACGCCGTGAGCCGATGCCATCGACGGTGGAGGATCTGCGCGCGCTCGGTGTCCCGGAGGAGATCCTCGAGCGCCTGCGTGAGACGATTGCGGAGGGAAATACCGAGCGGGACGTCGTCGTCGCCTGGCTCGCCATCTTCGCCTGGAGCCGTGCCGGAACGTCCCTCGGCGTCCGCCTCAAAGCACGCCTCGCACTCGCCGCAGATGGCGAATTGCGGTCGCAGATTTCCAGGCGATTGCCGGACATTCGCCTTTCATAGCCACATGGGCCGGATGACCCAAAATCAAATGCCGAGTTCCCGGTGAATATCGAGCCCGGAAGGGGTTGACGCGACGGGCGGGATTCTGTTTTAAGATAGCCCTGTGGCGGCTCAGGCCGCAGGCCCGGGCTCGCCGCAATTCAAACTGCTCGACGCCGGCTTGGATTGCGACGACACTGGACGCCTGCCAGGGCTCCGGCCGCCCCCGAATCATTCAACCGTCCGCCTGATAAATAGGATCGATGATGACCACCAAGCTCGAAACCACGCTGAAGCGAGAGATTGAAGTCAACGGCCATGCGATCACGCTCGCGATCTCGCCCGAGGGCCTCAAGCTGACGGCTAAGGGCAAGCGCAACGGTCGCGAGGTCAGCTGGGTGGAGCTGATCGGCACCGATGGCGTCGTGATTGGCTCGTCGGATTCACCGTCCGCCTAGGCGAGCCTCGGAACGAGTCGCCTGTCTGACAGCGCGCGCATCGCCCGGATGCGCGCGCCGCCGGTCCGACGCTAGAGCGGCGGGCCGCGCCGGCTCCGGTACCCGTACAAGAGGTACGCGACGACCAGGACCACGAGCAGGAGCCCGACGGGGCCCATGCCCCAACCGGCGCCAAGACCCCAGTAGATGCCTCCGCCTCCCCCGAACAGCAGGAGGAGCACAATCAAAATGATCAGCAGATCCATGTGAGTCTCCGTTTAATCGGGGCTCGCGCGGCGGCCCTGGCCGCTACCGCGAACTCCCGGGTCGATGAGCCGGCGCCGTCACCTCGAGCGACCGAGCATCTTGTTCGCCTTCGCGTCGATCTTGGCCTTCGCGCTCGGCGATAGCTTTCCCTTCGCGGCCTGCTGGCTCGCCCGCGCCTTGGCATTGGCCGCGTGGCGGCGATCCGGCATCGGATACTTCTCGCTGCCGGGCAGCCCGAATTCCGATTTCGGAATCTTGTTGCGTCGCTCCGTCGTCAACGTGCTCATCAATGCTCCTCGGGCCCGCCGCGTCGACGGCGATAGTTGTCGAGCGACCTAGCGCTTGACCGCGTACGGATCGATCGAGTCAGCGAATGAGACGAGCGCAGAGGCCGTCGCGTCCGCTGCCGAGCGAACGGCTTTCTTCAATCTCGTTGCCGTGCTGCGCGCGCCTTTCGCCACAACCTTCTTGCCGGCCGTCGTTGCGCGCTCGGCGCCGTCCTTTGCGACCGACGTTGCGGCCCGGGCCGCGCTGCCGGCAACCTTGCGTGCGGCCTTCGTGACGCGCGCGATCCTGACGGAGCGCGTCGCCGCGACTTTACGACGCACCTTGGCGACCTTGCGCCGCGCGCCCGCCACGACTTTCCGCTTCACGGACTTCGCGCGCCGGACGAGTTTCTTCCGGACTGCCTTCTTTTTCGTGGCCATGCGATTTTCCTCGGTGGAATAGTTGCGTCCGTCGAGCGGACTCCGCGCAACTATGCCCGCGGGTCGCAGTCGCGGCTGCCTCACAACATGAGTCTTGGGGGTAGGGGACGTCCGACATCACGCCGACTAACGGACCGGCCTCGCGGGGATGCCGTTGAATCCATCCCGTCGTCCTACGGGAATTCGCCTACAGCACCTACGTGCGCCGCCGGTCGCCCCGTGGAGACTCATGGCCAGCAAAGGAGAGGGCTATGATCACCATTCTGCTCGTCATTTTGGTCTTGATGCTGATTGGCGTGCTGCCGGCCTGGCCGCACAGTCGCAACTGGGGCTATTACCCGAGTTCGGGCCTCGGCCTCGTGGTCGTCATACTCGTGGTCCTCCTGCTGATGGGGCGAATCTGACGCAATTCCGTCCATCCGCCGATTCCAGGCGGCGCCGTTTCCCCGGCGCGATGCTCGCGGCGTTTGTCGCGAGCATCGCCGTGGGCTGCGGCGGCGGCGGCGGCATGGGCGATGGCACACCGACCGGACCACCGCCGCGCGGCACGCTCCTCCAGACACCGCCCGACCTTGTGTCCACGGTCACGGCCGGGACGCTGCTCCAGGAGCTGAGCGTGGCCGCGAACGGGCAGCTCCTGACGCTCGGCGGCATCCCGCTCTGCGACATCGGGATCTACCACATCGAGTACGAGACGGTCGGCGGCGCGAACGAAGCGACGAGCGCGTCCGCCGCACTCATGGTGCCGGCCGGTGTCGACCCGCGTTGTCGCGGCGGCCGACCCATTCTTCTATATGCGCACGGCACGACCACGAACAAGGCGTTCAACATCGCGAACCTCGACGACCCGGACAACGCCGAGGGCCTCCTGCTGGCGGCGTTCTTCGCCTCACAGGGTTACATTGTCGTCGCGCCGAACTTCGCGGGCTACGACATCTCGACGCTGCCGTACCACCCGTACCTCATCGCCGACGCGCAGTCGAAGGACATGATTGATGCGCTAGTGGCGGCGCGCAAAGCACTTCCCCTCGCGGGCGCCCTCGTGACTCGCGACGGCGGCGGGCTCTTCATCACCGGCTATTCGCAGGGTGGCTATGTCGCGATGGCGACGCATCGCGCGCTGCAGGCGCTCGGCCAACCGGTCACGGCCTCGGCCCCGATGTCGGGTCCCTATGCGCTCGCGGCCTTCGTCGATGCGCTTTTCGAGGGCGAGGTCAACGAGGACGCGACGGTGACGTCCGCGTTCCTGATCACGGCCTACCAGCACGCGTATGGGAACGTTTACACGACGGCAACCGACGTCTTCGAGCCTGCCTACGCAACCGGGATCGACACGCTCCTGCCGACGACAACCGCGCGCAGCCAGCTCTATGCCGAGGGCAAGCTGCCCGAGTCAGCGCTTTTCAGCTCGACGGCGCCGGCCACCGCGTATGCGGCGATGACTCCCGCGACAACGCCGACCCTGCTCGCCCCCGTCTTCGCGAACGGCTTTGGGAGCGGCAACCTGATCACGAATGCCTATCGGCTCACGTACCTCAACGACGCGATCCAGAATCCCGACGGAGGATTCCCGGCGCTCACGACGGGACTGCCCGCCGCCGCACCCGCCGTCACGCTCCGGCAGGCGCTGAAGACCAATGATCTACGAAACTGGAGCCCCGCGGCACCGGTGCTTCTGTGCGGTGGCGCAAACGATCCGACCGTCTACTGGTTGAACGCCGAGTTGATGGCGAACTACTGGGCCGAGCAGTCGCCCGCGCCGTCAGCGACCAGCGTTCTCGACCTCGAAGCATCGACGAGTGGCAGTCCCTATGCGGCGCTGCACACGGGGTTCGAGGCGGCCAAGACCGCGGTCGCGGTCGCCGCGATTGCCGGTGGCGCAACCGATGGCGGTGCGTCCGCCGTCGCGGACGCCTACCACACGACGCTGGTGGCTCCGTTCTGCCTCGCCGCCGTCGTCGAGTTCTTCGGCTCCCAGCCCTGAAACGGGCCCGGCCCCCTCCGGGCCTACGCGTGACAGACGATTCCGACGCGATCACTCGCGGCACGCCGACGGCGCGCCCGCGGCCGCGCGCGCAGGCTTTTACTACAGCTTTGGTGAGCCCTGCCTGCCAGGAAACCATCGCCACGCGCCTGCCCGTGTACGCGACACCGGCGGGCGCTTTTCTGTGGGCACGAGACGGCCGGGTCAGTCCCCGATCACGATTTCGGGCTTGCCAAGCTCGGCGAGCTTCACCTCGATGCCGAGGCCCGGCGAGTCGTTGACGGACATGGTGCCCGCATTTCGCTTCGGCGCGCCGTTTGCAATGGAGCGCGTGACGTACGAGTTGAAATCGGTCGATGCGAAATGAATGTCGGGCACCGTCGTCTGCGCGAGCTGCGCGATCGCGGCGGTGACGATGTCGCCGCCCCAGCTGTCCTCGATCGTGAGCGCGACGCCGCTCGCCGAGCAGAGGTCGCGGACCTGCCGCGCGCGCGTGAGTCCGCCGAGCCGCGAGATCTTGAGGTTGATGACATCGGCCGCGCCGTCCGCGAGGACGCGCAGCAGCACCTGCAGGTCGGTCACGACTTCGTCCAGCACGAACGGCAGGGACGTTCGACGACGGATCGCGAGGCACTCTTCGTAGGTCGCACACGGCTGCTCGATGTAGACATCGAAGTCGCGTACCGCGTTCACGACGCGGGTCGCCTCATGCAAAGTCCAGCCGGTGTTGGCGTCCGCGATCAGCACCTCGCCGCGCTGCATCTCGCCCGCGACGGCGCGGATCCGCTCGATGTCCTCGTCCGCATCGCCACCCACCTTCAACTGGAACTTGCGGTAGCCGAGCTTGCGGTAGCCGGCGACGCTCGTCGCCATCTCCGCGGCACTGCGCTGCGCGATCGCGCGGTAGAGCGTGACGGTCGGGGACTGGATGCCACCGAGCAGCACGTGCGTCGGCAGGTTGGCCGCCTTGCCGAGCAAGTCCCAGCAGGCCATGTCGAGCGCGGATTTCACGTACGGATGTCCGCGCAGCAGCTTGTCCATCGTGCCGTTGAGAACGTCGAGCTTGAGCGGGTCGCTGCCGATCAGGCCCGGCCCGATCTCGCGAATCCCGGCGCGGACGCCGGCGGCGTAGGCGGGGAGGTAGGCAGGTCCGAGCGGACAACACTCCCCGTAGCCGACGAGCCCGGTATCCGTCCGCACCTCAACGACCGTGGAGTCGAAGGTCTCTACGAAGTTGTTGTTCGACCAGGTGTAGCGCCCTTCGACCAACGGCAGGGCGACCTGCCAGGCCGAGATGCGTGCGATTTTCATGCGGATTCCTCGACCCTCACGGAGCTTGATATCGTATACGAGTCACCCGCGAAGTTGGTGTAGGCTCCTGAATCCACGAGCGTCGCGCCAACCGGCAGGGCGGGCGCCGAGGTGGATCGGGCACGAGAATCGCGCCCGGCCACCGACCAATAACACCGACTCCGGGGAGACAACCGATGCCCTCCGCAAGCCTTCACTTCGCGACGATCGTCGCGCTTTCGTTCGCCGGTCTCTCGATCGCGGCCGCGGTCGATGCCGCACCGCCGGCGCGATCGACGTTGAGCGCGACCGAGGTACTGGCGCATTCCGCGCCGTCGGACTGGCGTCCGGTCGACCCCGAGAACACGCTGTATCTCGAGCTCGAGACCGGCCGCGTCGTGTTCGAGCTTGCTCCCGCGTTTTCGCCCAAGCACGTCGCGAACCTGAAGAAGCTGGTCCGCGAGAAGTACTTCGACGGGCTCACCATTGTCCGGGCGATGGACGACTACGTCGTCGAGTGGGAAGACTCGGACGGGAAACGCCCGGTCAAGACGGCCGCCACGACACTTCCGTCGGAGTTCTTCGGACCGTCGACCGCGGAGCAGCCCTTCGTCAAGCTTCCCGACGGCGACATCTACGCGCCCGAGGTCGGATTTTCAGACGGCTTCCCGATGGCGCGCGACCCGAAGACGCACACGCGCTGGCTGACACACTGCTACGGCATGCTCGGCCTCGGACGCGACAATGATCCGGAGAGCGGCTTTGGCAGCTCGCCGTTCGTCGTCATCGGACAGACCCGGAATCTCGATCGCAACGACACGCTGGTCGGCCGCGTGATCAAGGGCATGGACCTCCTCTCGACACTGCACCGCGGAACCGGACCGCTCGGCTTCTATGCGGCTGGCGAAGCCCACGTTCCGATCAAGTCGATGGCGGTCGCGGCGGACGTGCCGGAGAAGGACCGCACGAACATGGAAGTGCTCCGTACCGACACGAAGACCTTCCAGGCGTACGTCGAAGCGCGGCGCTCGCCACCGCTCGGCTGGTACGTGCAACCGGCCGGGCACGTCGATGTCTGCACCGTGCGAATGGCGTCGCGCCCGCGGCAATAGATCAAGAGGCGCTAGCGACGCTTGCGAACGCGGTGACCGGCCGCGGCGGTCGGCGCGTCCTGGCTGGCAGCACGGACAATGGCGGGGATCGCCCCCGCGATCATCAATCCTGAGGAACGCTGAAAAATGATAACGACGTTCGTTTCGAGGATGTGGAAGGGGCGAGTCCTGAAGCTCGGCGCCGTGATCGTCGCGACCGCCCTGGGGTTCAGCGGCCTGGCGGAAGCGGGTGCTTCGACCGTTTTCTACAACGGGCACGTATTTACAGCCGAGCCCGCCCATCCCTACGCGGAGGCGGTCGCTATCAAGGAGGGTGTGATCGTTGCCGTCGGATCACGCGAGACCGTCAAGGCGGCGGCCGGGTCTGACGCCACGCTGGTGGACCTGCACGGTCAGTTCCTGATGCCCGGAATGATCGACGCGCACGCGCATCCGGTGGCTGGCGGCGTGAAACTCAGCATGGCGAGCTTCCCGACTCCGGCGGGGTCGGTCGCCGCGCTGACCCAGTTCGTCGAGAAGCAGATCGAGGCGAAGACGAGCCGCCTCGGCGACATCCTTGTCGTCTATGACATCGATCTCGGGTATTGGCTGCACGTCGATGAGATCGATGCCGCGCTGAGTTCAGGGGCGGGGGCACGGACGCCAATCGTGCTGTTCGGCTCCGACGGACACACCGCGTGGGCCAACAAGCTCGTGCGCGACCACGCCGGAATCACCACCGCGTTCCTGCGAAAGCTCCCCAAGGACCAGCAGGCCTACTACGGCACCGACAAGCATGGCAATCCCAACGGGTTCGTCGTCGATGTCGGCAAGCACAAGCTCGACACCAGCCTGCCCGAATTCTCCGACGCCGCCATGCTGGCCGCTGGGGAGGGCGCCGTGCGTTACATGAACTCCATGGGAGTGACCGCGTGGCTTGAGGCCGCAGTCGCGGGCTCGATCGGCGGGACGGCTCCCCTCAAGGCAACCGAGCCCGGCTATCTGCCTGTCTATCGCGAGTTGGGGAAGCGCGGCGAGCTCACGGCGCACGTGACGGCCTACGCGGTGGTCCGTCCGTCCGCCGGCTTGGGACAGATCGCGGAGGTCGAGGCCCTCCAGGCCAAATACAGCGGGATCCCGAATTTCGCGCTGGTCGGACTGAAAGTCTTTGCCGATGGCGTCGTGGAATTTCCCTCGCAGACGGCCTTGCTCAGCAAGCCCTACCTCAACACGGGCCGGACGACGTCGGAACTCTACACACGGGAGCAGATGGCCGCTCTCGTCACCGAAGCTGACAAACGCGGCCTCTGGGTTCACGTGCACGCAATCGGCGACCTGGCGGTCAGGAACTCGCTCGATGCGTTCGCCGCGGCGCGGAAAGCCAACCCGCACGGAACGCGGCCGTTCGTCATGACTCACGTTCAGTTCGCCGGTCCCGACGATGCGCCGCGCTTTGCGCAGCTCAACGTGATCGCGGCACTCCAGTTGCTCTGGGCCGTCGCCGATCCGACGACGATCGATCCCGTCGAGCCGTACGTCGATCCGGCGATCTTCAAGACGATGTATCCCGCACGCTCCATCCTGGACAGCGGTGGAACGATTGCCGGGGCGAGTGACTGGCCGGTCAGCTCCGCGAATCCGTTCGTCGCAATGTTCCAGGCCGAGACCCGCTCGGGTCCGAAAGGCGTGCTCAACGCCGCTGAACGCGTGCCCCGCGAGTCGATGCTGTATGCCTACACACGAAACGCCGCAATCGCATTGGGTCAGCTCGGGAGCATCGGCACGATCGCGCCCGGCAAGCGCGCGGATCTTGCGTTGATCGATCGCGATG
>CAYNCY010000118.1:0-9408 GCA_964395195.1 uncultured Steroidobacteraceae bacterium | reverse complement strand
GGAGCGAATCGTCGAACGCTCCGAAAGGGAGATCGAGAAGCGAGCGGTCGGCCGGTAACGACCGGCCTCGCGCGCGACGGCGAACCAGACTTCCAGCAACAGGTCATCTTCGACCGCCCGGTCCCGGACGGTGCGTTCGAGGAACCGCCACACCTTGAGTTCGTGCCGCCGGTAGAGTTCCTCGAACGCCGCGGTTTCGCCCGCGGCAAAGCGCTCCAGCAGGGACTCGTCGGTCGCAGTGGCATCGGCCATTGCCTCCGATTATCGCAAGCCGCCACCCGAATAGCCCGGGGGATCCGGCACGTAGCCCTGCCCGCTCGAGTCCGGGAAGGCATCGGGGCCCGGCAGGCGCGGCGGCGGCCGGCGGATCACGCCCTGCGCCACCAGGTTCTCGTAGCTGTCGTAGCGGATCCGGATCACCTCGTCGGGCGTCGACTGCCGGCGCGTGAACTCGGTGTTCTCGACGACCGAGCCCTCGCGTTCGCCGTGCCCCGTTCCAAGCGAAGGCGCCGCCGACCGCGGCACGCTGCGCGCGAGCGAACCGGCTTCAGCCTTCCCGGCGAGTTGCGCGGGCGGCGCTGCCGGCGCCGACCGGTTCGACTCCCCGAGCGCATCGGCCGCGGCGCCGTAGTCGCGTCGCGGCTCGAAGCTCGCGACGGGCGGCGGCGCAAGGACCTGCTCGCGAAAGAGCGCGACGCCGATGACGCCGACGTTGGCCGCGCGACCCGTGCGCGCCGCGTACGAATCCGGCGCCGCCGCGAAGACGAACGCCGCGACCTCCGAGTTCGACTTGCGCCAGCCCGTGATGTCGTAGCCCTGGTGGCCGTAGAACACGTAACCGTTCTGCGCGAAGCTCGCCGTCTCGCCGGTCACGACGTTGACGCCATCGACCGCCATCACCGCGAGCAGTCGCTCGCCGGAACGATTGCGGACCTCGATGCCGTAGCGTGCGCCCGGCGTGCCGGCGACCCAGTACTCGCCGCGGTAGTAGTACGTGGGCAGCGAGCGACCGTGGTCGCGGTCGATGATCGTGACGTCGGCGGTGCGACCGACGGCGGTCGCCTCGAAGGACAGGAGTGCGAGGGTCGCGGTCAGGGCCAGGCGTTTCATGGGTGCTCCGGGTAGTTGAGGGTCCCGGAGGTTGAAACGGGCCGGTGAGGCAAACGGGGTTAACGGGAGTCCGCCGCCCTCGACCGACGATTTGACAGAATGTGGCCGCCCTTGCCGCGACCCGGCCTACCCCGCCCGGCGAAACACGAGGGTCACGTTGTTGGCGGGCATCCGCACGATCTCGGGCGGCGCGAAGCCGTGCCGTGCCGCGAGCGCCGCGACCGCCTCGAGGTCCCGAACGCCCCACGCGGGGTTCTCGGCCCGAAGCGACGCATCGAACGTCGCATTGGACGGGGCCGTGTGCTCCCCGCCTTCCCTGTAGGGACCGTACACGATGAGCAGGCCCGCGCCGTCCGGGCCGAGGTGGCGCCGGGCGCCTGCGACGAGCGCCTCGGCGACCGTCCACGGCGCGATGTGGATGAGGTTGACCGCGAGGACCGCATCGACCGGCGTCGCGACCGGCCAGGGACCGAGCGCCGCATCGAGCGCGAGCGGCGCTCGCACGTTCGCGAGCCCCGACTGCGCGACGCGCGCCGCGACGATCGCGCGACGCGCCGGGTCGGGTTCGGAGGGTTGCCACGTGAGTCCCGGCAGCGCCGCCCCGAAATGCACCGCGTGCTGCCCCGTGCCCGAGGCGATCTCGAGCACGGTCCCGGTCGCCGGCAGCACGCGCCGGAGTACCTCGAGGATCGGCTCCTTGTTCCGCTCGGCCGGAGCCGACACCGTCAATCCACCCGCCATCGGCACTCCTCCCCGCGAGCCGTCGGTCATGCAGCCCCGCGCGCGGCGCGCCTCAGCGCGGCAGCGCGGCCGCCGCCTCCACGAGGCTCGCCTCGAGCAGCCTGACCGCCTCGTCCACGTCCTGCGTCGAGATCATGAGCGGCGGCATGAAGCGCACCGTGCTCGCCCCGCACGAGAGCAGGATGAGTCCGTTGTGGTACGCGCGCGTGATGAGCGCATCACAGAGCGCCCGCGCGGGGTTGCGAGTCTCCTGGTCCGTGACCAGCTCCATGCCGATCATGAGGCCCTTGCCGCGGATCTCGCCGATGACGGCGTGCCGAGTCGCGAGCTCACGCAGTTTGACGAAGAAATACGCACCCACGGTGCGGGCATTCGCCATGTACTCGTTCTCGACGAGATCGAGCGTCGCGAGCGCCGCCGCGCAGCAGATCGGGTTGCCGCCGTAGGTGTTGCCGTGGGCGCCCCGCGCCCACTTCGACATGATCGTCTTTTTCGCGACCACCATGCCGATCGGCAGGCCCGAGCCCAGGCCCTTGGCGAGCGACATGATGTCGGGCACGACGTCGAAGTGCTGGCACGCGAACATCTTGCCGGTCCGGCCGATCCCCGACTGCACCTCGTCAAAGATCAAGAGGATGCCGTGCCGGTCGCACAGCGCCCGCAGTCCCGCCAGGAACCCGTCCGGCGGCACGAGGTAACCGCCCTCGCCCTGGATCGGCTCGATCAGGATCGCGGCCACCTCGCTCGGCGGCACGTTGCTCGTGAAGAGCGTCTCCTCGATGTACCGGAGTACCGCCTGGCCCTGGTCGGCACCCGCGAACATCGGCCGGTAGTTGTTGGGGTACGGCACGTGCGTGACGCCCGGCATCGTCGGGAAGAAGCCCTTCTGCTGGGTGTACTTGCTCGAGGTGAAGGAGAGCGAGCCCATCGTGCGGCCGTGGAAGCCGCCGAGGAAGCCGATGAAGCGCGGCCGGCCCGTCACGTAGCGCGCGAGCTTGAGCGCGCCCTCGACGCTCTCGGTGCCCGACTGCGAGAAGAAGCTCATCACGGGTTCCTTCATCGGCGCGAGCTCGTTCATGCGCTCGGCGAGCCGCACCTGTCCCTCGTGCCAGTAGTCGGAGGAGATGTGCAGGAAGCGATCCGCGGCATCCTTGATCGCGGCCACGACCTTCGGGTGGCTGTGCCCGGTGCTGCAGACCGCAATGCCCGCCGCGAAGTCGAGGAAGCGGTTGTCATCGACGTCCCACACCTCTGCACCCTTGCCGTGCGACATCACGAACGGGTAGTCGCGCGGGTAGGACGGCGAGACGACGCTCGCGTCGCGGGCGAGGAGCGCCTTGGCCTTCGGTCCCGGCAGCTCGGTGAGGATTCTCTGGTTCTTCATGGGGTCCCCTGGGCCGGCAAGGTGACCGGCAGACTGTGTGCAAGACGAGTACGTTCGTGAAGCGCTCTCAGCGCCGCGAGTTCCGCGGCGGTCGGCGGCGCGATGATTTCGATGTCGGGCGCGACTTTGAGCGGCCAGCCGGTCGCCGCCGTCGCGGCCTCGATGGTGACGTCGTCGTAGCGCGCGACGAGCACGAGCTCCTCGCTACCGGACTCGGGCTTGAGGAGGCCCAGGTCGGTGATCACGACCTGCGGGCCGGCGCCCGGCGCGCCGCTTCGCGCCCGCTCGCCGCTGCCGCCGAGGAAGCCTGCGCTCGAGCGGAAGCCGAGCGTCGCGACGAAGCTCTTGGGCGATTGCTTCATCACGACGAAGACCTGCTTCGCGTGCGCCGCGATCTCGGGTGCGCCGCCCGCACCGGGCAGGCGCGTCACCGGCCGGTCGTAGGGTCCGATCACGGTGCTGTTGAGGTTGCCATGGCGATCAATCTGCGCCGCGCCGAGGAAGCCCACGTCGACCCGGCCGGCCTGCAGCCAGTAGGCGAAGATCTCGGGGAGCGACACCACGGCGGTCGCGGTCTCGGCGAGCTCCCCGTCGCCGATCGAGAGCGGCAGCGCCTCGGGCTCGGTCCCGATCGTGCCCGACTCGTAGATCAGCACGATGTCGGGAGCGCCGAGGTGCCGCGCGAGGTTGGCCGCCGCCGAAGGAAGACCGATGCCGACGAAGCACACGCACCCGTTCCAGAGGAGCCGCGCGGCCGCGACGGTCATCCGCTCCTCCGCCGTCGCCGGGGGCACGGCCCGAGCGCTCATGCGGCGTCCGCCGTCGCGAGAGAGCGCAGGAATCCCGCGTGATCGAGCGTCGCGCGCACGTGCCGGTCGATCCAGTCGGTGAAGCGCGCGCGATCGCGCGAGATCGCGTCCCACTTGATGTAGAAGGCGTTGTCGCGCGGGTAGTAGCCGCGCGCGTAGGAAGGCCACGCACCGCCCGGCACGTGCGCGATCCCGGTCACCACCCACGCGGGCAACACGACCGCATTCATGGGTGCTGCGAGGTCATCGACGATCTCCTCGACGGTCACCAGCAGCTTCGCGGCCGCGAGCGCGGCCTCCTTCTGCGCGCCGACGATCCCTGAGATCAGCACGTTGCCGCGCCGGTCGGCCCTCTGGGCGTGCAGGATCGTGACGTCGGGGTTGAGCGCGGGCACGGTCGCGAGGACCTCGCCCGTGTACGGGCAGGTGACGCTCTTGATCGCCGGGTTCACGGTCGTGAGGTCCGTGCCGATGTAGCCACGCAGCACCCCGAACGGCAGGTGCGCGGCCCCGGCGCTGTAGGCGACGCCCATCCCGGCGTGCGTGTGCTCGTTGAGGACGAGCGGCCGCGGCCAGCCGGACTCGACCGCCTCGCGCAGCCGATGCGCCGAGCCGACGCCGGGATTGCCGCCCCACGAGAACGTGAGTGCGCGCGCAGCGCCCACCCCGATCAGCTGGTCGTAGACGAGGTCGGGGGTCATGCGGATGAGGTGCAGGTCCGTGACGCGCTGCCGGATCAGCTCGTGCGCCGCGGCGAACGGCACGAGGTGCGTGAAGCCCTCGAGCGCGACGCTGTCGCCGTCGCGCACGTGCGCGGCCACGAGGTCGGCGAGCGTCGCGACCGGCATCGCTACTCGACCACGGTCTGCGACTGCTCGCGCAGGTACTGGGGCAGGTAGTAGAAGGAACCGATCGCCTTGTTGGTCGAGCCCGAACCCTTCCAGCCGACGAAGGCCTGGTAGCCGGGCCAGGCGCCCGTGGTCGCACCCTGCGGCCGGTTGACATAGGTCGTCCCCGCCTCGATGTTCGCGAGGAAATACTCGGCCTCGGAGGCGCTCCCGTAGAACCCGGCGGTCAGGCCGAGCGAGGAGTCGTTCGCGAGCGCGACCGCCTCGCCGAGCGAACCCACGCGCGCCAGCATCAGGATCGGCAGGAACATCTCGACCGCGAAGAGCGGATGCGCGCTAGGTGCGAGCGCGAGCGTCGGCGCGACGAAGCAGCCGGTGGCGAGCGCACCCTCCTTGAGGCGCTGACCACCCGCACGGATCTCGCTGCCGCCCGTCTTGAGGTCGGCGGCGAAGCGCTCGTAGTTGCCGACCGCGCGCTCGGAGATCACGGGCCCGAGCCAGTTCTCGCGTCGCGTCGGGTCGCCCACCGCGATCTTCCGGGTGGCCTCGAGAAGAGCGGCGGTCAGTCTGTCGGCGATGCCCTCGGTCACGTAGAGGCGCGACAGCGCCGAGCACTTCTGGCCACCCATGCCGAACGCCGAGCGCACGATGCCGGTCGCGGCGCGTTCGAGGTCCGCGGAGTCGGTGACGATGCACGCGTTCTTGCCGCCCATCTCCGCGATGCACGGACGCGGGTAGGCGCCGGCCAGCATGCGCCGGCAAAGATCCATGCCGACCGCGTAGGAACCGGTGAAGGTGATGCCGGCAACGTCGGGGTGACCGACGAGCGCCTCGCCCGCGACGCTGCCCTCCCCGGCCACGAGATTGAAGACACCCGCCGGGTAGCCCGCATCGCGGATGCAGTCCGCGAGGAGGCGCACCGACCACGGTGTGTCGGTCGCGCCCTTGACGACGACGGTGTTGCCGGTGACGAGCGCCGCCGCGACCGGCCCCGCCGCGAGCGCGAGCGGAAAGTTGAAGGGCGCGATGATCGCCCAGACGCCGTGGGGCTTGAGGACACTGCGGTTGTGCGAGCGAAAGTCGGTCAGCGGGTCATCGGCAAGCGCCCGGTCGAAGCCGCCGTTCCTGACGAGGTCGTCCGCATAGCCAGAGAAGAAGTCCGCGGCCTCCTGCGTCTCGCCGAGCGCCTCCATGCGGTTCTTGCCGACCTCGAGGCAGAGCGCCGCGCCGATCTCGTAGACCCGCGCCTCGATGAGTTCGGCGACCCGCTTCGAGAGCCTGACACGCTCCGCGAGCGGCGTTGCGCGCCAGGCCGGGAACGCGCGCTTGGCCGCCGCGACGGCGCCCGCCACCAGCGCCGCGTCCGCGACGGCGAACTCGCCGAGCGCCGTGCCGTCGATCGGGCTCTTCTTGGTGTAGCGGGACGCACCGGACGCGTCGCGGCCATCGATGAAGAGCGCGTGGCGCGCGCCGAGCCCCGAACGCACCTTCGCGAGCGCGCTCTCGAAGCGCTCGTGCATCTCGGCGGGCGGATTGAACATCGTCGCGTAGGTCAGCTTGAAACTCATGTCCAGTCGAGCTCCCCGAGCAGTCGGTCCAGAAGGGCAAGGGCGGCGGCGAGGTCGCGCTCCTCGATCACGAGTGGCGGCGCGAGGATCACGAGGTTGCCGCGCGTCGCGAAGGAGACGCCAGCCGCACGCGCGCGATCCACGAGCGTACGCAGCGCCGGGTGGGTTGCGGGCCAGGGCGCGAGCGGCGTGCGCGTGGCGCGATCGCTGACGAGCTCGACGACGGCAAAGAGCCCCTCGCCGCCCCGCACGTCGCCGACGACCGGATGGCGCTCGGCGATGCGATCGAGTTCGAGGCGCATGTCGGCGCCGAGACGTCGCGAACGCGCGATGAGATCGCCCTCCGCATAGGCCTCGAGCGCCGCGACACCGGCGGCGCACGCGAGCGGATGGCCGCAATAGGTGAGTCCCGTGTAGAGCATTTCGTGCTCGAGCTTGCCGGCGACTTCCGCCGACAGCACCACGGCACCGAGTGGCAGGTGCGCGCCGGTGAGCCCCTTGGCCAGCGTCATCAGGTCCGGGCGCCCGGCTTCGCCGTGGCGCTGCCAGGCGAACCACTCGCCGCACCGGCCAAAGCCGCTCATGACCTCGTCCGCAATGAGGTAGACGCCGTGCCGCGCCGTCGATGCACGGAGCAGCGGCCAGTAGTTGGCCGGCGCCACGATGCCGTTGGTGCCGGCATTGGGCTCCATCAGCACGGCCGCGACGTTCGCCGCGCCCGCCGACTCGATCGCGCGCTCGACCGCGCCGGCGCTCGCGCGCCCGCAGTCGAGCTCGTCCGTCGTTCCGAACGGGCAGCGGTAGGCATAAGGCGCGGGCACGCGCACGACGCCGAACGAGGCCGCATCGACCTGGAGTTCCGTGCGCGCATCACCCGACAGCGCCATCGCCGCGTAGCTCGCGCCGTGGTAGGAGCGCTCGCGCGCGAGGACCTTGCCGCGCGGCCGGCCGCTCGCCTGGCGCGCGAACTTGACGGCGTGTTCGTTGGCGTCGGCGCCGCCCAGCGTGAAGAAGACGCGCCCGCCCGGGAAGCCGCTTCGTTCGAGGATGAGGCGCGCGAGCGTCGCGCGCGGTTCCGCGCCCCAGGCCGCCGTCACGAAGCAGAGCATTTCGGCCTGGCGCTGGATGGCGCGCACGACGCCGGGATGCTGGTGGCCCAGGTTCATGCACTCGGCGAGGCTGCTCATGTCGAGGTAGCGGCGGCCGCCCGCATCGATGAAATGCGCGCCATCGCCGCCGACAATGGTCGGGGCGTTCCAGTCGGCCTGGACGCACCAGCTGTGGAGTACGGACTCGCGTTCGCTCAGCATCGCGTGTGGCTGCTCCGCCTGTGATCCCAGACCCCCGAACAGGCGATTGTCCGCGACCTTGCCTCGCCGCTCAAGCCGGAGGCCGCTTCGCTCAGCGGGGGCGGAATTCCCGCAGTGCGCGCACGATTCCGGCGAGCACCGCCTGCAGCGGCGCGGCGCGGCGCGCCTCGAAGGCGTGGGTCGACTCGTCCATGTACGCGCGCTGCGCGAGCTCGATCTGCAGCGCGTGCACGCCCTCGGCAGGCTGCCCGTAAAAGCGCGTGATGTGGCCGCCCTTGAAGCGGCCGTTGAGCACGTGGCTGAAGCGGGATTGCGCCTCGAGTACCGCCATCACCCCGGCGGTCAGTTCCGCCGCGCAGGAACGCCCGTCGTTCGTGCCGACGTTGACGTCCGGGAGCTGACCCTCGAAGAGGCGCGGCACGTGGCTTCTGATCGAGTGCGCATCGAGCAGCACCGCAAAACCGTGCTTCCGGCGGCTCGCCGCAACGAGCTCCGCGATCGCCGCGTGGTACGGCGCCCAGTACAGGTCGCGACGACGCGCGGTCTCGGCGGCATCCGGCGCAGCGTGCGTGTAGAGCGGCGTGCCGTCGAAGGCGAGCGCCGGGCAAAGCCCGGTCGAGGCCTGCCCCGGATAGAGCGCGGCGTCATCCGGCGGACGGTTGAGGTCGACGACGTAGCGCGACAGGCGCGGCCTCAGCCAGCTCGCGCCGGTCTCCTGTGCGAATCCATACAGGAGATCGACGTGCCAGTCCGTGTCCTCGGCCCCGCGCGCCCGCGGCGTGAGGCGCGCCTCGACGTCGGGCGGGAACTCGGTGCCGACGTGCGGCAGGCTGATGATGAGCGCGCTCTCCCCCGCCACGCGCTCAAAGAGCGCCCGCTTGGCCTGCGTCATGACGCCGGTCCCGGGCGCACCGCGTCCACCCTCACGGGTGGGCCATCGGCAGGTTGAGGCCCTGCTCGGCCGCGCAGGCGAGCGCCTCTTCGTAGCCCGCATCGGCGTGACGCATCACGCCGGTCGCGGGGTCGTTCCAGAGCACGCGCTCGATGCGCTTCGCCGCCGCGGCCGTGCCGTCGCAGACGATGACGACACCCGAGTGCTGCGAGAAGCCCATGCCGACGCCGCCGCCGTGGTGGATCGAGACCCAGGTCGCGCCGCTCGCGGTGTTGAGGAGCGCGTTCAGGAGTGGCCAGTCGGAGACGGCGTCCGAGCCGTCCTTCATGGCCTCGGTCTCGCGGTTCGGGCTCGCGACCGAACCGGAGTCGAGGTGATCGCGGCCGATCACGATCGGCGCCTTGAGCTCGCCGTTCGCGACCATCTCGTTGAACGCGAGGCCGAGCCGGTGCCGCTCGCCGAGACCGACCCAGCAGATGCGGGCCGGCAGACCCTGGAAATGGATCCGCTCGGCCGCCATGTCGAGCCAGCGGTGCAGGTGCCGGTCGTTCGGGATGAGCTCCTTCACCTTCGCGTCGGTGCGCCGGATGTCCTCCGGATCGCCCGACAGCGCCACCCACCGGAACGGACCCACGCCACGGCAGAAGAGCGGGCGGATGTAGGCCGGCACGAAGCCCGGGAACGCGAACGCATCGGTCACGCCCTGATCGAGCGCAACCTGGCGGATGTTGTTGCCGTAGTCGAAG
>CAYNCY010000117.1:3371-9416 GCA_964395195.1 uncultured Steroidobacteraceae bacterium | reverse complement strand
GCGATTTCGCGGTCGAAGGGGTCGTCGGCGACAGAGCGGTAACCCACGGCTGACCTGAGTGAACCGTCTAATCTAGAAGGTCGCCAAATATCTGTGAAACAGATTATATGTGTATAATCTAGCTACCAAATAGGTTACAGGGCGGAACCGGTGCGCCTCACGCTGCGCCAGCTGCAGATCTTTGGAGCGGTCGCGCAGACAGGAACCACCACTGCGGCCGCGGCGAACCTGGCGCTCTCCCAGTCGGCAACGAGTGCAGCGCTCAACGAGCTCGAACGCGTACTCGACGTCCGGTTGTTCGATCGCGTCGGTCGTCGTCTGCTCCTCAACGAAAGCGGTCGCGCGCTACTGCCGTCAGCGCGGGCGCTCCTGGACGGGGCGAAGTCGGTTGAGGACGGCTTCAGGCTCGGCCGCGGCGGCGCGCCGGTCGACCTGCGCATCGCGGCCAGCACGACGATCGGCAACTACGTGCTGCCGCCGTTGCTTGCGAACTTCCGCTCGGCCGCGCCCGAAGCGCGGCTGCACCTGCGAATCGGGAATACGCTCGAGGTGGTCACGGCGGTGGAGAACTTCGAAGCCGATCTCGGACTGATCGAGGGTCCGTGTCATGCGGCCGACCTGCGCGTCCTGCCGTGGCTCGATGACGAGCTCACGCTGGTTGCCGCACCGACCCACCCTCTCGCGCTTGCCGCCGCTCAGGGCCGATTGCCACTGAAGGACCTGCGGACGGCCGAGTGGCTCCTGCGCGAGCCGGGCTCCGGAACCCGCGAGGCGGTCGAGCAGGCGTTGATTCCCCATCTGTTGCATCTGCGCACGGAAATGACACTGGGGAGTTCCGAGGCGATCAAGAACGCCGTCGCGCTCGGCCTCGGCGTCAGCTGTTTGTCCAAAAGTGTCGTGCAGGATTTCCTCGACGCCGGTCGGCTCGTCGTGCTCCGGAGCACGTTGCCCCGTCTGAGCCGGCGCTTCTCGATCGTGCATCATCAGCAGAAGATACTGTCCAATGCGCTCACCCTGTTCACCGCATCCTTGCAGCAGCGCGGCCTGCCGAGCGCGGCGGAGCGGTGAGCAGCTGCGCACCCGGGAACGGCCATGAGCGATCCGCCAGAAAGCACTAGCGGGCACGCGGCGCTGCAAACGAGCGAGCGCCGCCTGCGCGCGATCGTCGAGGGCATGCCTGTTCTGATGGACGCCTACGATGCGCAAGGCTTGATCGTGGCGTGGAACGCGGAGTGCGAGCGCGTCACCGGCTATTCCGCCGCCGAGATGATCAACAACCCGCGTGCGATGGAAATCCTCTACCCCGACGCCCGCTACCGGGAGCTGATGCAGGCCGAAGCCGAGCGGCGCCGGAACGAGGAGTACAGCAGCGTCTGGGAGCTCACCGCAAAGGACGGGACCTTGCGAAGCATCGAGTGGTTCAACGTCGGTGCCCGCCTGATCGTTCCGGGGTGGCTCGAATGGAGCATCGGCATCGACATTACCGAGCGCCGACGGCTCGAGGCCGCGCTTCGGGACGCGACGCTTCGCGAGCAGCGTCGACTCGGTCACGAGTTGCACGACGGTCTCGGCCAGGAACTGACCGGCCTCGCGATGCTGGCAGCGAGCCTCGCGCGCTCGCGCGCGACCTCGGATCCCGCGCTCGCACGCGAGCTCGAGGAGCTGTCGGCGATCGCCTCCAGGACCATTGCCACGTGCAAGAACATCGCCCGCGGCCTCGCGCCAGTCGATGACGCACGGGGCGGGCTGTCCGATGCGCTGCGTAGCCTCACCGCCGAGCTCTCGCGGCAGGCGAACAGCCTGGAAATCGACTACTCGGAGGATACGGCCGCCGCCATGGTGATCTCGGCCGAGGCCTGCAACCATCTGTTTCGTATCGCGCAGGAAGCCCTCGCCAACGCCCTGGCGCACGCGTCGGCGGGGACCGTTCACGTCCGCCTCAGTGTCACTGCCGACTCGGTGTGCCTCGAAGTCACCGACGACGGTCGTGGCATTCCGGGCGACCCCATTGACAGTTCCGGCATTGGACTCAGGACGATGCGTGATCGCGCGACGGCGATCCGCGCGCAGCTGACGGTGTCCGCGGCTTCTCGGGGCGGCACGCTCGTCCGCTGCATCTGCCCGAACGTCGCTGCGGACCCGCGGCTGCGCCGGTAGGACGAGGGGCCACCCGATCGACCGGCACGCTTAGGCCCGCACCCGCGGGTAGAGTGGTGCAGCGCGGGTTGGACTGCACGAGCCCGACCGCTATCATCCTCGATCAAGGTTGCCTCGCCCGCTGTTCAAGAAGGTCCGGCACAATGGCGGTCGACGCTCCCGCAAACGCTTCAGCCGAGATTGCACGCGCAGCCGCAGGGTCCGACCAGGGCATTCTCATGCACCTGCTGGAGCGATCCAGGGAGTGCCTGTCGTCGTTCTCGGGCCCCGAGCTCGCCCACTACCTGCGGCGATGGCCGCGCAGCATCGCATCCGACCCGCCCGTGGCACGCTCGCTCCCCGTAGTGCGGATCCTCGAAGATTCCATCGGCGCAGCGCCTGCCTTCAGCGATCGCCTTCTGGCGGCACTGCGTGGCGCGGCACACCTGCTGAATTGGCGCCAGACCTATCCGGCCCAAGAGATGGACGTCCACTTCTCCCACAACTACGGATGGACGGAGCTCGTGGGCCCGCGCGGGCTGGTGCCCGGGACGGAGATCTCGTGCGGCATCCTGCTGCTCGGTGCGCGGACGCTCTACCCTCGTCATGTCCACGAGGCGGAGGAGATTTACCTGCCCTTGCTCGGCCGCGCCTACTGGCAGCGGGGCGACGAGGCGTGGGCGCTCCGCCCGGCCGGCGCACTGATCCATCACGCCAGGGACATCCCGCACGCGATGCGGACCGACCAGGAACCGCTGATCGCTCTTTATCTGTGGCGGAGCGCCGACCTTTCCCAGTCGGCGCGAATGGATCCCTTGATGGTTGCGACGAGCGGTCGTCACCCGGAGTGAACGCGCAGACCGGGCCGACCGGGTCGGCGATCGCGTACGACGACGCCCCACTCGGGCGCTTCCATCTTCGCGTTGCCGCGGCCAGCACGGGCGGTGTCTTCAGCGACGGATTCGGGCTCGGCATCATCGGCACGGCGCTCGGCACCTCCGGCAGCGCCCTGGCGCTCACGCACGGCTGGACAGGTCTGCTGGGAGGCGCGTCGTTGGCCGGGCTCTTCGTCGGCGCGCTGCTGACCGGCCCCGTCGCGGACCGATTCGGACGGCGGCGGATATTTGCATTCAACATGGCGGCACTCGCAGTCCTTTCGATCCTGCAGTTTGCTGCGGACTCGCGGATGAATCTCTTCGTCCTGCGCATCGGGATTGGCTTCGTACTTGGCACGGACTACGTCGTCAGCAAGGCGATGCTGACCGAGTTCACGCCGCGCAAACTCCGCGGCTCCGTCCTCAGCCTCCTGTCGATCGCGTGGGCCGGGGGGTTTGCGACCGCGTTCGCCGTAGGCGTTCTGCTCACCGGCCATGGCTCCAACTCGTGGCGATGGATGCTGGTGGCTGGCAGCGTCCCATGTCTGCTGATACTGCCGCTCCGCATCACGATGCCCGAATCGCCCCTCTGGCTCGTCGATCACGGCCATGCGGAGCGCGCCCGCGAGATCGTGCACGACAAGATCGGCACGCGCGTCGACCTGCCCGTCCGCGGACCGATTCCGGTTGCCGATGCAAGTCGTTGGCAACAGCTCTTTTCGCGCGCCTGGCGCCAAAGGACCCTCGTCGCCTGCGCGTTTTTTACTTGCCAGGTCATTCCGTATTTCGCCGTGGGAACATTTGTCGCGCAGGTTCTCGATGCGCTCAATGTCCAGGGCGCCCGCTCGGGCGGGTTGATCTACAACGGCGCCCTGCTCGTTGGCGCGGCAGCGGGCCTGCTGGTCGTGGACCGGATTCCACGTCGCGTATTCCTGGTCGGCAGCTTTGCGCTCGCTGCAGCGGCGATGCTGGTTCTGACGCTCGTTCCAGGCCTTCCGGCAGTTGCGACGTTCACCTTGTTCGCGGTCTTCGCGCTGGTCCTATCCGCGGCCTCGAATCTTGTTTACGTGTACCTGCCGGAGCTCTTTCCGACGGATCTGCGCGCCTCCGGCATCGGCCTCGCAGTTGCCGCGAGCCGGATCGGCTCCGCCGTCGGGACATTTCTACTGCCCATTCTCGTCGATAGCGCCGGTGTTTACGCGGCGCTGGGCGTCTGCGTGGTCACGCTCGTGCTCGGCGGAGCCATCTGCTACGCGTGGGCACCCGAGACCCGCGATACGGGCCTCGCGAATGTGGCGGCGGCGGCCCTCCGGCCGACCGGTGCGGGCGACCCCGGCAATTGAGGCAACGCTCGCATTTTCCGCTATGGTTGAGCCTCTAGCGCGTATCGACGTCGGCCAACCGCCAGTATCGAAACAAAGAACATCCCCCCGGAACCCACGGCGGACGGTCGTGTGGCGGGCGGCAGAAGAGGACTCCAATGAACGCGGCTCAATTCGGCTTCTTCGCCGCCCTGGCCCTCAGCGCGATCGTATTCGGGTTCACCTGGGTGCGCGCGGCGCGGCTTGGACCCGACTCGAACCGACCGACGCTCGGAGCGATGGCGGTTGGCGCTCTGACGAGCTTTCTCGACACGCTCGGCATCGGCTCGTTTGCGCCGACGACGGCGCTCTTCAAGCTGTTTCGGATGGTCAGGGACGAACTGATCCCCGGAACTCTGAACGTCGGACTTGCCACCACGGGCATCGCCGAAGCCACCATCTTCGTGAAATCGATCGAGATCGATCCGACGCTGCTCGCGGCGACTATCGGCAGCGCCGTCCTCGGTGCTTGGCTCGGTGCCGGCGTCGTCAGCCGCCTTCCCCGGCGAGCCATCCAGATTGGCATGGGCGTGGCGCTCCTGATCGCCGCGTGCGTATTCATCGGCTACGTGTGGAACCTGATGCCGGGCGGTGGCGATGCGATGACGCTGGGCGGATGGAAGCTCGCGCTAGCAGTCGCCGTGTGCTTCGTGCTTGGCGCCCTGATGACGCTCGGCATCGGCCTCTACGCGCCGTGCATGATCCTCCTCGCGTTGCTCGGCATGGCGCCGATCGCCGCGTTCCCGATCATGATGGGAGCGTGTGCCCTGCTGCAGCCCGTGGCCGGGATCCGGTTCCTGAAGACCCGCCGGCTCGATTTCTCGGCGTCGATCAGCATGACGCTCACGGGCCTGATCGGTGTCGGCATCGCCGCGTATATCGTGAAGTCGCTGCCGATGGACAAGTTGCGGCTCATCATCATCGGCGTGGTTCTCTACGCCGCGATTGCGATGCTGTGGTCGGCCCGCCGGCCGAGCACCGCCTGACCGGGCCCGAGGGCACAAGGCAGTTTGAGCCCGCCTTGCGCCCGGCCCGGTCCGATCAGTTGTGCTTCTTGCGGTAGATCTTGGCGCTCTGGTGATTCTCGGACTTCTGGATGCCTGCCTGTTCGCCCGCACCCACGTGGCCGTTCTTGGCGGCACGCGCCTCCTTGCGATCGACGTGCGCCTGGCCGCGCTCCAGCGAGCCGACTTCACGATTCGTCAGCGAACCTGACTTCGCGCCCTGGTTGATGCGCTTTTCCTGGTTCGCATTGCGCTGCACGTCCGCCTGCATGCGCTTGGACGAGGCCGAGTTCGGGTTGCCGGTCACATTGTTGTGCTTGTCGCGCGAAATGTCGGCGCTCGCCTTGTTCTGCATCTGGTTGATGTGAGCCTGTTCGGACGCTGAGAGCTTCCCGTTCTTCTCGTCGCGGGCCTCCGTGCGGTCGATCTTGGCTTCCTGATGCTCCAGCTGACCGGCTTCCTTCGTGCTGAGCTGGCCGGACTGAAGGCCCTGCTCGATCCGGTTCTGCTGGTTGACGTCGCGCTGCGTCACTTCGTCGGTGCGCGGACCCGCCGCCAGGGCGGTGGTGGCGAACACGAGTGCTCCGACGGCACTGATACCGATTAACGTCTTCATTCGATTCCTCCCGGTTGATGATTCCGATGGCAGGTGGCCAATCCTCGGTCCAC
>CAYNCY010000117.1:0-3271 GCA_964395195.1 uncultured Steroidobacteraceae bacterium | reverse complement strand
ATTCGATTCCTCCCGGTTGATGATTCCGATGGCAGGTGGCCAATCCTCGGTCCACTGTGCTGCCTTCGATGTGAGTCAACGCCCATACCGGCGCGGGGCTGACGCCGTAGCGGCCGCCTTAATCTCTTCTTCACACTCCAAACGGCTGATTTTTGGTCGATTTTCGTCCCCGCCCTTGACATTCTTGACGGGGGCCTCGTCGGACCCATCGCGGGCTCGCTGCGGCAGGTCACGGCAATGCGCGCCGCGACAGTCCGCTCGCTGGCCTGCCCCGCTTCTGCACGGCGGCGGCAGCACCGCCCGACGATGGACGGCCGCGCCGCCCGCGGTCTAAAGTCGGCGACCAGTCACGCGCCGCGTCCCCGCGAGCGCATAAGAACTAGAGGACACTCCATGCGAGCTCTGCTGCGATGCGCCGCTGCCGGCGCGGTTATCGGACTGGCGCTCCTCGCAGGTGCCTGCGCCCCGAAGGCGAAGACCGCCGATGAGCGGCTGCAGGCGCTGTATGCCGAGGAATGGAAATGGCGCATGGAGCAGATCCCCGACGGCGAGGACTCCCAGAAGCCCATCCAGGATCACTTCCCGAGAGTCGACGCGGCGGCGCAGGCCGCCCGGCTGCACTACTGGGAAGACGTGCTCGCGAAGTTGAAGGAGATTCCGCGCGCGGAGCTCTCGCCGGCCGAGCAGGTCAACTACGACGTCTATCGACCGCAGATCGAGGTGCTGATCGCCGCACAGCGGTTTGGCGAGTTCGAGATGCCGGTGAATGCCGATACGACCTTCTGGTCCGACCTCAGTTACACCGCGCGGCGACCCTACCGCTCACTGCAGGACTACCGGAGCTGGATCGCGCTCATGCGCGACGTGCCCCGGTATTTCCACGAACAAACCGACGAAATGCGCGCTGGGCTCAAACGTGGGTTCACGCCGCCTCGCGTCACGATGGGCGGCCTCGAAGCGTCGCTGCGGGCCGTGACCGACGCGACGCCCGACACGAGCCTCTTCTACGCGCCGTTCAAGGACATGCCAGGCATCGCGCCAGCGGACCAGGCGAGCCTGCGATCGGACGCCGTCGCGGTCATCCGGGATACGGTGCAACCGGCGTACGTCGAACTCCTGAAGTTCATCCGTGACGAATACGTGCCCGGCACGCGCCAGTCGCTTGGCGCGTACGACCTCCCGGACGGCAAGGCGTACTACCAATCCAAAATCCGCGAATTCACGACGCTCGAGATGGACCCGGCCGCCATCCACGCATTTGGCGAGGCCGAGGTCGCCAAGATCCACGAAGAGATGCTCGCGGCGATGCGGGAGACGGGCTTCAAGGGGGAGTTTCCCGCGTTCCTGAAGTTCCTGCGCTCGGATCCGCGCTTCGCCGCGAAGACTCCGGAAGAACTCCTGATGCGCGCCGCATGGATCGCCAAGACTTTCGACGGCAAGGCGGCCCAGTTCTTCGGCTACCTGCCGCGCGCGCGCTTCGCGATCAAGCCCGTGCCCGAGGAGATGGCGCCGTTTTACACCGCAGGGCGTGGCGGGCCGACGCTGTACCTCGTCAACACCTACCACGTCGAGACGCGACCGCTTTACAACCTAACGGCGCTGACCCTGCACGAGTCGGCGCCGGGTCACGCGTTTCAGCTCTCGATCGCCGCCGAGCACAAAGGCCAGCCGGAGTTCAGGCAGCACACGTACATTTCCGCGTACGGCGAAGGGTGGGCGCTCTATACGGAGCGCCTCGGCGTTGAAATGGGAATGTACGAGACGCCCTACGACCGGTTCGGCATGCTCGGCTACCAGATGTGGCGCGCCGCTCGACTGGTCGTCGATACGGGCGTGCATGCACAGGGCTGGACGCGGGATCGTGCGATCGCGTACCTGAGCGAGTACACGGCCCTGCCGGAGCACGAGATCGCGACGGAAGTCGACCGCTACATTTCGTGGCCGGGTCAGGCGCTCTCGTACTACCTTGGGGAGTCCGCGATCCTGAAGCTGCGCGCCAAGACGGAACAGGCTCTCGGCACGCGGTTCAACCTGCGCGCATTCCATGACACGATTCTCGAGCTCGGCTCGGTGCCCTTGCCGGTGCTGGAGGCTCGAATCGACCGATTCATCTCGGACGGCGGCAAGGGCCCCTATCCGGATATGGAGTAGAGGAGTGCGGCCGGCGCAACGTGAGTGGCGCCTCCCGCGCGCGCGCACGACGCCGCCGACCGATTTTTTTCCGATTCTGCGGGATTGGCGGGGGTCTGGCCGGAGCAAACTGGGGGCAGTCGAGATGGCTCAACGGATTGCAAGGACACCGATGACGGCGGCGCCGATTCTAAAGACTGCGGCGGCGGTACTTTGCGTTGCGCTCCTTGCTCCGTCGGCGGAGGCCAAGAGCGCGAAGCCATCCAACTCGATTGATGCGTGGCCGCAGGGGCCGCGCGGAACGCTGATCCGGCCCGAGGTCGAGTCGTATCTCGACAAGCTCCTCGCGACGCTCACGCTCGAGGAAAAGATCGGCCAGATGATCCAGGCGAACATCGAGTCGATCACCCCTGCGGAGCTCGCTGAATTCCGGCTGGGTTCCGTGCTGCTCGGCGGCAACGGGGCGCCGGGCGGAGACGTGCGCGCGAAGCCGTCTGCCTGGGTGGCCCTGGTGGACACCTACGCACGAGCCGCGCTCAGCCATTCGCCGGCGGCACACGTGCCGATTCCGCTCCTTTTCGGCATCGATGCGATGCATGGGCACGCACACATCCCGGGCGCGACCGTATTCCCGCACAACATCGGGCTCGGCGCCGCGCACGATCCTGAGCTCATCACCCGTATCGGACGCGCGACCGCCGCGGAAGTCGCCAGCACGGGCTTCGACTGGACGTTCGCCCCGACGGTCGCCGTCGTGCGCGACGTTCGTTGGGGCCGCGCCTACGAGAGCTATTCAGAGGACCCGCAGCTGGTCGCCGCCTACTCCGCCGCGATGGTCGCGGGACTGCAGGGCGCGGTCGGCTCGCCGGACTTCATGGCGCCAGGGCGCACGGTCTCGTCAGTCAAACACTTCATGGGCGACGGCGGCACGCTGGCCGGCCGCGACCAATACGACAACCGCTCGTCCACTCGGGAGTTCGTTCGCGTCCACAGCGCCGGCTACCCACCCGCCATCGCGGCAGGCGTGCTGACGGTGATGGCGTCCTACAGCAGCTGGAACGGCGTCAAGATGCACGCCAACCGCTTCCTGCTGACCGACGTGCTCAAGGAGCGCTTCGGGTTCAACGGCTTCGTGGTCGGC
>CAYNCY010000116.1:0-9434 GCA_964395195.1 uncultured Steroidobacteraceae bacterium | reverse complement strand
CCTCTGCCGCAACGTCGCGATCATCGACAAGGGGCGGATCATCGAGAACGACCGGATCAGCAACGTGCTCCGCAAGCTCCAGTCCGAGACCTTCGTCCTCAACCTGCGCGTGCCGGTCGCGGCCGCGCCGGTGCTCGCGGGCTTTGGCGTCACGCTGATCGATCCGCAGACGCTCGAGGTCGAGGCGTCCAAGGACCGCAACCTCAACGACATCTTCGTGCGCCTCGCGGCCCAGGGAATCGACGTCGTATCGATGCGGAACAAGGTCAATCGCCTCGAGGAGCTCTTCATGCGGCTGGTGAGCGGCGCCAACGCAGCCGACGCCGCCAAGGCCGGAGCCGCCCGATGAACGCCATCGCCACGCCCTCGCGCGCGCAGACCGACTGGGTCGGCTTCAAGACGATCGTGTTCCGCGAGTTCAATCGCATTATCCGCATCTGGGGCCAGACGCTGGTCCCGCCCGGCGTGACGGCGACGCTCTACTTCATCATCTTCGGGAGCCTGATTGGCTCGCGCATCGGCTCGATGGGCGGCTTCGGCTACATGCAGTACATCGCGCCCGGGCAGATCATCATGTCGGTGATCACGAACTCGTACGGCAACGTCGTCTCGAGCTTCTTCGGCGCGCGCTTCGGCAAGCACGTCGAGGAACTGCTGGTGTCGCCGCTGCCGAACTGGCTGATCGTCGCCGGCTACATCTCGGGCGGCGTGCTGCGCGGCCTGCTGGTCGGCGCGGTGGTCACGATGGTGGCGCTCTTCTTCACCCACCTGCATGTACAGCACCCGCTGATCGTGATCGCGGCGGTGCTCCTGACCTCGATCGTGTTCGCGCTCGGTGGCTTCATCAACGCGATCTTCGCGAAGAACTTCGACCACATCTCGTGGTTCCCGACGTTCATCCTGAACCCGCTGACCTACCTCGGCGGCGTCTTCTACACGATCACGCTGCTGCCGGGCTGGGCGCAGGCCATCTCGCAGGCGAATCCGATCCTCTACATGGTGAACAGCTTCCGCTACGGCTTCCTCGGCGTCTCGGATGTCGACGTCAGGCTCGCGTTCGGGATCATGGTGCTCTTCGCCGTGGCGCTCTATGGCCTCGCGGTCGGCCTCATGTACAAGGGCGTCGGCATCCGCGAATAGGGCGGCTGCGCCCGCGGGCGGGCGTCGATGTGTGGTGCCCACCCGAGTTCCTCGGCTGCACGTCGGCGATCGGCGCCAGCGATGCGACTTATGCCGGCGGCGCGCGCGACCGTCACGGACCCTCGCACGCGCAAAACCGCGAGCCGGTTCGCGGCCCGCGACGTGCAAAAGGTCTAAAAAGCAGGCTCCTCTGTCAAAGGATCGCGCATGACCCGGAGCCTCCATCTCGTCGACGTGTTCACCGACCGCCCCTGCAGCGGCAACCAGCTCGCCGTGGTGACGGGAGCGAAGGGCCTGAATGCCCCGCACATGCAGGCATTTGCGCGCGAGATGAACTTTGCCGAGACGGCCTTCGTGATGAACGACCGCCCCATCGGCGGCGGCTGGCCGGTCCGGATCTTCACCCCTAAGCACGAGGTGCCCTTCGCGGGCCACCCGACGCTCGGCACCGCCCACGTCATCCGGCACGAGCTCCTGGGCGGGCGCGTCGATCGCGTCACACTCTCGCTCGAGGCAGGGCTGACGCCGGTATTCGTCGAGCGCACGACCAAGCAGGAGCTCTACTGGATGCGCCAGCGCTTCCCAACCTTCGGTCGCCGCCTGCCCAGGAAGATCGTTGCACCCGTCCTCGGCCTCTCCCCGGCGGATCTCGACAGCCACCCGATCGAGGAAGTCTCGACGGGCCTCGGCCACCTGATCGTGCCCGTGCGCACGCGCCGTGCCCTCGAGCGGATCCGCGTCGACCGCGATGCGCTCCTGAAACTCGTGGACGGTCTCGATGCCAAGGCGATCACGGCCTTCGCGCCGGGCGCACGCGGGGCAGGCCACCAGCTGACCGCGCGCGTCTTCGTCGACTACTACGGGATCCCCGAGGACGCCGCCACCGGCAGCGGCAACGGCTGTCTCGCGTCCTGGCTCGTGCAGCACCGCTATCTCGACGACGATGCGATCGACGTCAAGGTCGAGCAGGGCACCTGCATCGGCCGGCCCTCGACGCTGCACCTGCGCGCGATGCGCACCTCGCGCGGCATCGAGGTGCGGGTCGGCGGGGGCGTCGTCGACATCGCGCGAGGGACGCTGCTCGCGCCGCGACTAGCGTAAAGAGAGCGGACAGTCAATCCGCGCATCGCGCGTCGCGATCTACTGCTTAGCCTTACTCGCTGCGCTACACTCGCGGCCTCCCCGTTCCGATGCTGGATCGCGAGGTGCTCGTGCGAATGAAGCGTGCGCTCATCGTAGACGACTCAAAGTCTGCACGCGTCGTACTGTCGCGCGTTCTCGAGAAGCTGGAACTGGCCGTCGACACCACTGAGTCCGCCGAGAGTGCGCTGCACTATCTGCGTGACAACCGTCCCGACGTCATCTTCATGGACCAGGTCATGTCCGGCATGGACGGCCTGCAGGCCGTGCAGGCGATCAAGAGCGATCCCAGCACGGCGTCGATCCCGATCATGATGTACACCTCGCAGGACGGCGAGCTCTTCGCGGGCGAAGCGCGCGCGCTCGGCGCCGCGGGCGTGCTGCCGAAGCTCATGGCACCGTCCGACATCTCGCGGGTGCTCGATGAGCTCGAGGTGCTGCGCCAGCCGAAGGACCTCAGGGTCATCGGCTTCGAGCAGGTGCAGGTGGCCGGGACGGCGAGCGACGCGACGCCGGCCGCAACGCCGGCCCCGGCTGAGAATGCCGCCCCGGCCACCGCGACCGAAATGCCGGCGGTTTCGTCCGCTGTCCCGACGCCCGCGGCCTCCCCGGGGTTGGGCCGTGCCGAGATCCTCGACACGCTCACGCCGCTCTTTCGCGATCAGGGCACGGACCTGCGCCGCTTCGTCGTCGCCGCACTCGAGAGCTTCAGCAACCGCGTCGTCACCGACGTTGGCGCGCGCATCGAAACGGCCTCGGCGCGCGCGGCGGATGCCGCGTCCGCCGCGGTCGCGACTGCCGCCGCTGCTGCGGCCGCCGCCGCCCCGGCGCCGCTCGCGATTCCTGAGCCGCCCGAACCCGTCGCGCCGCGCCGGCCGGTCGGCTGGATCGCGCTCGCGGCGCTCGCCCTCGCCCTTGCCATCGGCGCGGGCGCGTACGGGTGGCGGGAGCACACGGCACTCGCGGCCATGCGTGGCGAGGCCGACGCCCACTCGCTCGAGGTCGCGGCACTGCACCACGAACTCGACCTCGCGCGCGCCGCGACCGTCGTGCCGCCACAGGACGGCAATCGCGTGCTCGTGCCATACGGCGAGATCCCGTTGTCGGGTGATCGGCTCGCGGCGCTCGGCAAGCTCGTGACGGAGCTCGAACGGCGCGGCGTGGCGGCGACCGTGACGGTGACGTCCGTGGCAGGGGAATTCTGCCTGACCGGGAATCCCGCCGAGGGCTACGCCCCGGCGCCCGGCGAGATGCCGGCCAATCGCTGCGACGTCGTCGGCAATCCGTTCGATGAGTCGCTCAAGCCCGAGCAGCGCGAGCCCGCGGCCGCAACGGCGCTCGCGGCGAGCGCTCTCGCGCACCCGCAGGCGCCGATCGAGCTCAAGTTCACGCACGCCGGCCGCCAGCAGACGCCCTCGGGATATCCCGTCGCCGCCGATGTGAGCGCCGCGCAGTGGAACGGCGCGGCGTCCAATCACAACTACGTCGAGTTCACGGTCGAAACCCGACATCCAGCCCCATGAGCTGGATGCTGTACGGCGCGAATGGCTACACGGGCGAGATGACCGCCCGGGCAGCGGTCGCGGCGGGGCTTCGCCCGGTGCTCGCCGGCCGCTCGCGCGCGCCTCTCGAGGCGCTCGCGCGCGAGCTCGGCCTCGAGGCGCGCGTCGTCGGGCTCGATTCCCCGGCCGCGCTCGCCGGAGCCCTGGCGGGCGTCTCCCTGGTCCTGCACTGCGCGGGCCCGTTCTCGGCGACCGCCGCGCCCATGATCGACGCCTGCCTCGCGGCCCGTGCCCACTACCTCGACATCACGGGCGAGGTGGCCGTGTTCGAGCTCGCCGCGAGCCTCGATGCGAAGGCGCGTGCCGCAGGCATCGTGCTCTGCCCGGGCGTCGGCTTCGACGTCGTGCCGACCGACTGCGTCGCGCTGGCGCTCGCCGAGGCGCTGCCGACGGCGACCCACCTGGCGCTGGGTTTCGACAACGCCTCGCCCGTCAGCCGCGGCACCGCGCGCACCATGGTCGAGGGCCTCGGCAAGGGCGGAACGGTGCGCCGCGACGGCACGCTCGTCGCCGTGCCGCTCGGCTACCGCGCGAGGCGCATTGATTTCGGGGCGGGCGAGAAGCTCGCGATGACGATTCCGTGGGGTGATGTCAGCACGGCCTATCGCACCACCGGCATCGGCAACATCGAGGCCTACGTCCCGATCTCGCCACGGCGCCTCGCCGGCATCCGCCGCCTCAACTACCTGCGCTGGGCACTCAGGATCAGGGCCGTGCAGGCCTTCATGAAATCCCGGATCGACGCCGGTACGCCCGGTCCCGACGCGGCGCTGCGCGAGCGGACGCCCACCTACGTCTGGGGCGAGGCGCGCGCGGCCGACGGCAGCGTCAAGACCGCGCGGATCGTCACCGCGAACGGCTACACCGTTACCGTGCATGCCTCGCTCGGCGTCGTCGCGCGACTCCTCGCGGGCGGCGTGGCGCCAGGCTCGATCACGCCGGCGCGCCTGCTCGGCGCGCGGTTCGTCGAGACCCTGCCGGGCAGCGGACGACTGTCCATCAGCTGACCGGCCGCGCATGGAACCCGTCCCCTTCGAGCCACCCCGCTGGCTCGCGAATCCGCACCTACAATCGATCCTGCCGAGCTCGGGACCGCGCCGTGCGTTCGTCGCGCGCCACGCCAGGTCGCTGTTCGCGGCGAGCCGCGACGTGCTGGTCGAGTGCGGCGACGGCGTGCGCCTCCTTGGGCATCACGCCACGCACGCAGGCGGGGCGCGCGAACTCGTCCTGATGATCCACGGCTGGGAGGGCAGCTCCGAGTCGCAGTACATGCTTTCGGCCGCGGCCTACCTCTACGCGCGCGGATTCGACGTCTTCAGGCTCAACCTGCGCGACCACGGCCCGAGCCATCACCTCAACGAGGAGCTCTTCCACTCCTGCCGCATCGCCGAGGTGGTCGGCGCCGTACGCAGCGTGCAGTCGCTGAATCCCGGGCGCGCGCTGTCGCTCGTCGGCTATTCGCTCGGCGGCAACTTTGCGTTGCGGGTGGCAGTGCGGGCGCGCGCGGCCGGCATCCGCCTGCGGCAGGTCGTCGCGGTGTGCCCGGTACTCGATCCCGTGCACACGCTCGCGAGCCTAGAGCGTGGACTTTGGATCTATCGTCAGTACTTCGTGCTCAAGTGGCGGAAGTCCCTGCGCAAGAAACGCAACGCGTGGCCCGACGTCTACGTGCTCGATGATCTCCTCAACAGCCGCGACCTGACCGGTCTCACCGAGCAGCTGGTGCTCAAGTACACCGAGTTCCCGGACCTGACGACCTACCTGAACGGCTACGCGATCGTGGGCGAGGCGCTCGCGGGTCTCGACGTGCCGAGCCGGATCATCACGGCGCTCGACGACCCGATCATTCCGGCGGCGGATCTCGGACGGCTCGCGAAGTCGGCGGCGCTCACGATCTCGGCCGAGGCGCACGGTGGTCACTGCGGCTTCCTCGACAGCCTCTCGGGTCCGAGCTGGGCCGACCGCGAAATCCACCGCATCCTCGCGACGGCGAACGCCGCCTCCACCTGACGAAGCCTGACGGCGCCGCGGCACGAGCGGCGCCCGAGCGGTCGCGAGCGGGGTTGCATCGGCCGACGACCGCGCCGATCATCGCTGCCTCCCGTATTGCCGAGGATGAGCCGTGAACCAGAGCATCGGTCTTCGCACACGCGCGCTCGGCGCGCTCCTCGCCGGGCTCGTGCTCGGCGCCACGCTGGCCAGCGCCGCACCGGCTCCCGCCCCCGCGTCGGTCTACGCCGCGGCACTCGCCGCGCCCGGGCGCAGCGCCCAGGACCGCGAGCGCGACGCGCGCGACAAGCCGGCGGAGGTGCTCGAGTTCGCGGGCTTCAAGCCCGGCATGCGCATCGCCGACATCTTCGGCGGTGGCGGCTACTACAGCGAGATCCTCGCCTCGATCGTGGGTCCCGGCGGCAAGGTGCTGCTCGTCAACGACCCGGCCTACGCCAGTTTCGCGGCCAAGGGAATCGCCGAGCGCTTCAAGGACGGCCGCCTCGCGGAAGTCGAGCGACGGGTCGTGCCGAACGAGGCGCTCGGCCTCGGCCAGGGGACGCTCGACGGCGCGCTCTTCGTGATGTCCTACCACGACCTCTACTTCGAGGATAAGAACGGCTTCCCGCACATCGACGCCGCCCAGTTCCTCGACCAGGTGCACACCGCGATCAAGCCAGGCGGCCTCTTGCTGATCGTCGATCACTCGGCGCTGCCCGGAACCGGCAACGCGCCGGCGCAGACGCTGCATCGCATCGACGAGAAGTTCGCGATCAGCGATATCAGCTCGCACGGCTTCAAGCTGCTCAAGACCTACGACGGTCTCAAGCATCCGGAGGACGATCGCCTGAAGGGAGTCTTCGACGAGGCGATCCGCGGCAAGACGGATCGCTTCGTGCACCTGTACCGGCGGACCTAGGAGCCGGCGCGCGCCGCGCGCTTCTCCTCGAAGCGGACGACCGGCTCATCCCCGGTCACCTTCATCTCGCCGTCGACGACGGCGCCATCGGCAATCGCGATGATCCGCGCCTGCACGCGACCGCGGATCACCGCGTGCTTGCCGATCTCGAGCTTGCCGTCGATCGTGAGATCGCCCGTGATGCGGCCCGCGACGATCGCCGAACGGGCCGAGACGTTGCCGTGCCAGTGCCCTTCGCGCGCGACCGAGAGCATGCCGTCGATCGCGCCATCGCCGACGATCGAGCCGCCGAGCGACATGGGCCCCTTGACGCGCAGCTGTCCCTCGAACTCGCTGCCGGCACCGACCAGCGTCGGCGCGCCGGATACCTGATCGAAGATCCGCCGGCGCGGGCGGTCGGCACTAGCATCGGACACGCGACCTCCTGAGACCGTTCGTTCGGGCGCGGGGCGCCCGACGAGCGCCAACACTATACTAAGGTGCAACGCCGGGCGGTCCGGCCGGTCGCCGGTAATCAGACGGCCGTCACAGGCACGAGCACTCCCGCCCATGGTCGAGCGCCTCCTTCCCTCCGGGCCTTCGACTGAACGCCGGGATCGGCCCGGATGAACCCCGCCTTGCCCGTGCTCGTGCCGCTCGCGGGCGCAGCGCTCGCCGCCCTCGCCACCCGTCTTCGCCTCGCCCCCGTCAGGCGCTTCGCGCTGCTCGTGCTGGCACTGGCGAGTGTGCTTGCACTCATCGGCCTCGCGCGCGGTGCGGAGGCGACGTCGCGACTGCCGTGGGTGCCGGCGCTCGGGCTCGAGTGGAGCCTGCGCGGCGATCGCCTCGGCGACGTCGCGGCGCTTCTGATCCTCGTGCTCGGTGCGCTGGCACTGTGGCAGGGGAGTTCTCCGCACGGGCGCCAGACGAGCTCCGGCATCGCGCGGCTGCTTTTTATCGTCGCCTTCGCTGAACTCGCCGTGCTCGCGGACAACCTCCTGCTTGTCGCGGCCGCGTGCGCGTGCACGGCGCTCGCCGCGTTCTGCAACGACGAGGTCACGCCAGCAGGCGCCTGGAGCGGGGCAACCCTTCGATTCGTCGTGTCCGGCGCCGGGACGCTCGCGCTCCTGGCCGCGGCGCTCCTCCTCGCCGATGCCACCGGAAGCGCGTCGATCGGCGACGCGCTTGCCAGCGCGCCGTCGCTGGCCGAGCCCCCGCTCGGTGGGCTCCTCGGGTGGCTGCTCGCCGTCGGCGCCTGGACGCAATCGGCGACGTGGCCGTGCGGGGAGTGGCTGCGCACGCGCGGCCCGACGGACGGCGAGTCCGCGACCGGCGCGCTCGTGTTCGTCCTCGGGGCCTGCCTCGCGATTCGACTGCTGCCACTCATCAGCGTGGGCGTGGCCAGGCCCGGCGTGATCGCGGGCTTCGTCGTCGCGCCGTTCGTGTGCGCGTGGCTCGCGCGCGCGCTCCAGCTCGCGCCGGCGTCGGAGGCGTGAGCGTGTCGCCGCTCCTCGTGGTCGTGCCGCTCGGGCTTGCCTTCGGGAGTGCCGCGCTTCTTGCCGTACTCGAGCCGCGCCGGCCGGTGCTCGCCCGCGCGCTGAGCGGACTCGTGTTGCTCGCCCAGGCGCTGCTCGCCGCACGTGCAGTCGCCGCACTCGCAGCCGCGCCGCCGCTCGCGGTGGTGCTGCTGCCGTGGCCGTCGGTGGCGCTCGTGCTCGACCGGACCTCGAGCTGGCTACTCCTGACGACGACTGCGACGCTGCTGCTCGCCTGGGGCTTTGGCGCCGGCGCGCCGCGCGGTGCCCGCACGCAGGCGTTGCTGAACGCCGAGTTAGGCTTTGCGGTCGGTGCGTTCGTGGCGGCGGATCTCGTCTCGCTCGGCATCTTCCTGCTGGGCGGTCTCGTGCTCGCCGAGCGCGTCGCGACGCACGGAGCGCCGACGGAAGTTGCCGAGTCGCGGATCGGTCGGCATCTCGGTGTTGGCGCGATCGCGACCGCGCTCGTCGTGGCCATCGGATGCATCGGCATCGCGACCGGCACGGTCGAGTTCGGTGCGCTCGCGCTGACTGCTCCGGCGGCGGCTGCGACGTTCATCGGGTTCGGCGCGTATCTCCTCTTCGCGACACTGGCACTCCTCGCCGTGGCGACGCCGATCCTCGCCTGGACTCCCGCGGCGCGCGCAGAGGCACCCGCGTCCTCGCTGGTCGGCGCGCTCATCGTCGCGGTGTCGGCCGTCTACGCGCTACTGCGCCTCTACACGCTCGTGTTCCCGTGCTTCGTCGCCGGACCCTGCGGCGCATCCGGGCTCGCGCTGCCCCTCGGCCTGTCCGTGGCGGCGGGGGGTGCGCTCGTGGCGTTGTCGGCCGCGCGTGCCCGACCGCTGGCGGTGGGCCTGCTGACGGTCGCGACGGGGCTGGTACTCGTGGCACTCGGGAGCCTGCGCGGCGCCGGGGTCGCGGCGGCCCTGTACCTGCTTGCGCATGCCGCGCTCGGTGCCTCGCTCTTCCTGCAGTCGGCCGAGACGGCCGCGCGCTCGCCGGCGGGCCCCGCACGCGGGTGGCTCAGCGCGGCGGCGGCCGTTGCGCTCGCGGCACTCGCCTTTCTGCCGCCGCTGTCGGGGTTCGTGGGACTCGTGGCGATGCTGCGCGCGTCGGCGCCGGATGCGCTAGCCGTCTGGACGTTGACCTTGAGCTCGGTGCTGCTCG
>CAYNCY010000115.1:0-9492 GCA_964395195.1 uncultured Steroidobacteraceae bacterium | reverse complement strand
GACTCGCTGCCGGGCGACGTGCGTCGGCTGACCGGCGCTGCCGACTACGCCGCGAGCGTTTCCGCCTGCGCGCTCCGCTACGTCCTCAGCGATGACGTGACTCGGGCAGCCGCGGAACTCGCGTTTTGCGGGGGCGATCGATTGGCCGCCTGCCTCGACCTGGTTCGATTCCCGTCCGAGACCCTGTGGATCGAGTGGAACGACGAGATTCACCACCGCGTGCTCAAGGAGGCCGGCGCGAGTCCCGGAGACCCGCGCGCGCCTGGCCGACAGGTGGGAATGATCCTCAAGTCGTCGAGGGACGGCCTGAGTGCAGTCGGGCGCACGCTCTGGAGTGATCCGGCGTCGGACGGTCCCGACGGGCTGACACTGTCGCCCGTTGAAACGCATATCGACCTTGTGGAGTCGGGGGGGCGTGCCGCGCCGCGTGACTTCGTCGAAATTACCGACGCGGAGGACAAGGGAGTTGCCGCGCTTCTCGGGCGGGCCCGGTTTAGGTTCGACGACCTCTGGGCGGACTACTACGCCCAGGTCGCCCGGGACCCCGCGGTGCACCGCCGGGTCGTCGATGCGTCGCTCGAGGGAGTTGTGCGCGACGTACCGCTGCTTCTCTCGTTCCTGTTGCTCCTGAGCGCCCGTTCCGCCACGCGAGCCATGCCCGTCGATCGCGCGACCGTGAATGCGAAGCGGCGCCGAACCGGGCGAGCGTTGCTTCTCGATCACGTCGAGGTGCACGAGGCGCTCGAGGACACGCGGCCCGGCGCATTCGCCGGGAGCTCGATGTGGCGCCGCCCGTCCCGCCTGCACCACGTCCGTGGCCACCTCGTGCGTCGCGGCAACGTCGTCTACTGGCGATGCCACCACGTGCGGGGACGGACGACCGCGGGAGCAATCCAGTCCCGGACCGTACGACTGACCTTCGAGCGCGGGTCTCGCGCAGCCGGGGCTCAGTCACGTGCGTGGTCGGCGAGCACTCGCGGACTCAACTGATCGCCTCGGTTGCGACGCCCTCGCTCGGGCCGTCCCGGAAACTCCGTCGCCACGTCCCGCGCTTCGCCACAGTTACCGCACTCCCAGGGGACGCGGGCGAAGCGCCAGCGCAAGTGACTCGCTCGCACCTCCGAAGGCGCGCGGCCTGGCGCGCCAACGACTCGCCTCGGCGCGCGCCTCGTCCAACTCACTGGATGTCACTGCGACCCCGAAACCGGCTCCCTAAGATCGCCGCGTCCTGTTGAAGCCGTCACTGCTGTCGCTGTGCCGCCACATGCACGCCTCGCGGAATCCGAGTCCGCGATCCGAATGCACGTTGTGCAGCCCAGGCGACCCAGGTCCCGGGCGGTCAATCCGAGCACGAGTCCAAACAAATGGGGAGTTCGAGTACATGACAAACACAAGTCACGCCCTGCGATCCAGCGTCCGGTTCGCGCTGGCCGCCGCGGCGAGCACGATGGCAGCGCCCGCGGCGCTCGCGCAGACGGCGCCTGCGGCGCCGGCCCCAGCGCCGATCGTCCAGGAGGTGGTCGTCACCGGCTCGCGCATCATGGTTCCGAACGAGGTGTCGATCAGCCCGGTGACATCGGTCACGGCACTCGATGTGCAGCAAACGGGGCTCACCCGCGTCGAGGACATGCTGAACAACCTTCCGCAGGTCATCTCGAGCCAGAGCTCCAGCCTCTCGATCAGCGCCGACGGCACCGCCACCGTCGACTTGCGCGGCCTCAGCCCGCAGCGGACGCTCGTGCTCATCAACGGCCGGCGCCTGACCCCCGGCAACGGCAGCGGACGCAACTACGCGGACGTAAACCAGATTCCGGCGGCACTCATCGAGCGCGTCGACGTGCTGACCGGTGGCGCGTCCGCCGTGTACGGTGCCGACGCCGTCGCGGGCGTCGTCAATTTCGTCATGAACACCCACTTCGACGGCGTCAAGCTCGATGCGAACTACGCCTTCGATCAGCACCACAACTCGGACACGCAGGCGCAGGGCTATCTCGCGGCGTTCGGTGCGCCCAAGCCCCCCTCGAACGTGAATGCGGGATTCACCAAGGACCTCTCCTTCATCGCCGGCAGCAACTTCGCCGATGGCAAGGGCAATGCGACGGTCTACGCGACGTACCTCAACCAGGGCGCCGCCGTGCAGAGCCAGTACGACTACAGCGGCTGCACGCTGAACACTCCGGACCCCATCGTTGCCGGGGCCCACCCCGCGTGCGGTGGTTCGGGAACCGGCCAGTACGGGCAGTTCATCGGGAATGGCCTCGTGGGCGGACACGCCGCGTCGATCTTCGACCTCGCGGTTGACCCGCACACCGGCCAGTTGCGGCCGTTCAACGCGGCGACCGACCTCTACAACTACGGCGCGCTCAGCTACTTCCTGCGGCCGTCCGAGCGCTACACGGCGGGTGCGTTCCTCAACGTCGATGTCAGCGAGCACACGAACGTCTACTCGGAGTTCATGTACGCGAAGAACACCTCGACCGCCCAGTACGGCCCGTCCGGCGACTTTTTCAACCCCTTCACCTATGACTGCGTGAACAACCCCTTGCTGACCGCGGCGGGCAGCTCGGCGACGCAAATCTGCAGTGCCGCCAATCTCGCCGCCGCCGCGGCGCTGGGCGCGGCACCGGGCACGATCAACGGCTACATCGCGCGCCGGAACGTCGAAGGCGGCGGACGGCTCGACAACTACTCCTCGGATGCCTTCCACGTGGTGCTCGGCATCAAGGGTTCCTTCGGCGACGCCTGGTCGTACGACGCGTATGGCGAATGGGGTATCACCCAGTTCTCCGACCGACAGGAGAACTTCCTGTCGAACGCCAACATCAACAATGCGCTCAACGTCGTCACCGATCCCGCGACCGGCCAACCGGCGTGCGCCTCGGCCGTGGCCGGGACCGACAAGGCCTGCGTGCCGTGGAACATCTGGGTGCCGGGCGGCGTGTCGGCCGCGGCGCTCAAATACCTCTCCATTCCGCTGATCGTGCAGTCCGAGGCCAAGGAATACGTGGCCTCGGGATCCGTCACGGGCGATCTTGGCAAGTACGGCGCGAAGTTCCCCACGGCCGCGAGCGGACTGATCGTGAACATCGGTGCCGAGTACCGGCAGGAGCAGGCGGCGTTCAACCCCGACCTCGCGTCCCAGCAAGGCGCCGGAGCGGGCGGCAACGGCGCGATCAAGCCGCTGGCCGGTGAGTTCCACGTATCGGAGGTGTTCACGGAGCTGAAGCTGCCGATTCTCGATGAGCAGCCCGGGGCCTACCAGCTGGGAGCCGAGGCCGGCTACCGCTACTCGACCTATACCGAGGGCTTCAACACCAATACCTACAAGATCGGACTCGACTGGGCGCCGATCCGCGACGTGCGATTCCGCGGCAGCTACAACCGCGCCGTGCGCGCGCCCAACATTGGCGAGCTCTACACGCCGGCGGTCGTCGGTGCCGGCGGCACCTCGGATCCGTGCTGGGGCACGGCGCCGGTCTTCTCGGCGGCGCAGTGCGCGAACACCGGCGTCACGGCATCCGAGTACGGCCACATACTCGTGAACCAGGCCGCGCAGATCAACACACAAGTCGGCGGCAATGCCAACCTCGTGCCCGAGATCGCGGATACCTATTCGTTCGGCGTGCTGCTCGAGCCGCAGGCGGTCCCGAACCTGCACGTCTCGATCGACTACTTCGACATCAAGGTCAAGGGAACGATCGCGCTCCTCGCCTCGAGCACGATTCTGAACAACTGCGCGGTGAGCGGCACGGCGTCGTTGTGCAGCCTGATCCACCGCGGCCCCACCGGGTCGCTCTGGCTCAACACCGACGACTACGTCGCCACGATCGAGCAGAACATCGGCAGCCAGTCGACCAAGGGCATCGACCTCAAGGCCAACTACCGCCTCTCGACCGATTCGCTCGGCAAGTTCGGGTTCAGCCTCGAGGGCTCGCGCACGACGAACTTCCTGACCCAGCCGTTGCCGACGGGCGCGGCGTTCGATTGCGCCGGCTACTTCGGATCGGTCTGCAATTCGAACAACAACCCGACGCCGAAGTGGCGCCACGTGCTGACCACCAACTGGTCGACCCCGTGGGCGAACCTCGACCTGACGCTGCGCTGGCGGTTCATCGGCGCGATGTCCTCGGACCGGACGAGCTCCGATCCGCAGCTCGCGCAGACGTACTACCCCGGCGCCGCACACATTCCGACGTACAGCTACCTGGACGTGTCCGGGGCCATCCCGCTGGCGCACGGAATCAACCTGCGGCTCGGGATCAACAACCTGCTCGACAAGAACCCGCCGCTCGTGCTCAACGGCACGTTCACCGACTGCCCGAACCTCGGCTGCAACGGCAATACGTTCCCGGGCGTCTATGACGCGCTCGGGCGGTACGTGTACGCGCACCTGACGGCCCAGTTCTAGTCATCGAGGCCGCAGCCTGCGGTCCCGCGGCGAGGAGATCCTCGCCGCGGGACCGCGGGTCGTTTTCCACTCGAATCAGCAGGCAACTCCGGAGCTCGCCCCGATGCTCAAGCAGAAGCGGATATCGCTCCTCGTTGCGTTCGTCGCATCGGGCTGCGCGTCTCCCGCCGCGGCACCACCGCCTGCACCGGTGGCCGTCTCCGCGGCCCCGGCCGCGGGGGCGCCCGTCGATGAGAGTCGCGCCGCGGTCGTCAAATACGCCCGCAACCACGAGTACCGGTCGTTCCTGCGCGACGGGCAACTGCTCTGGTGCAGGAAGGAAACGACGCTGGGCACGCGATTCCCGCACACGACCTGCATCTCGGAGGAATCGCTCGCGGAGATCTTCCACCAGAGCCTGCTGAACGAGGACTCGCAGCAGCGCACCCAGCCCTGCAACAACGCGAGTTGCACGTCGAAGTAGCGACCCCGCGAGCGCAGGCTGCGAGCCCTCGCTCCCGCGGCGTGGCGCGGGGCGGCGGCCGGACCTTCGTTGCGCCGTTCCTTGAGGTCAGTTCGCGCTCGCAGCCGCGACTGCGGGTGGCGGCAGCGCGTCGACCGGCACGGCGGCGCGTGACCACGTCCGACCGATCAGCACCTGCGCGATGATTGCGATGACGCCGTTAAGAAGGAGCGCATCGCGCACCCCGAGGGCGGTCACGGTGAGGCCCGTCGTGAAGCCACCGAGCGCGATGCCTCCACGCATCGCCAGCATGTAGACGCTGACGGCCTGGCCGAGCAGTTGCGGCGACGCAGCACCCTGGACGAGGGCGTTGGTCGAGGTGTTGGTGACGCTCATCGCAACGCCCGCACCGACCAGGAGCGCCGGCAGCACCGCCGACCAGGGATCGAGCGAAACCGCAACGACGACAAGCCCGTGAGCGATGGCAAACCACGTGGCGAGCGGCCGCCGATCGCGCCGGTTGCCCAGGCCGAGCAGGCCGAAGGCACCGAGCACGCCGCCGACACCGAAGGCCGACACGGCGACGCTGAATTCCTGCGCACTGCCGCCGAACGCGGACTTCACGAGCACCGGCACGAAGGTGATGAGCGGTCCGCACAGGAGCCCGGAGGCGAAGGCAGTCACGAGCGCCCCGCGCAGATACGGGACGGAGGCAACGGCGCGCAGTCCCGTGAAAGAGTGTCGGACGTCGAACGCGCCGCGGAGCGGCACCGCGGAGGCGCGCGCCGGGAGGATCCAGAGCGCAACCCCGATGAACGGGATGTAGGAGAGCGCGCTCAATCCGAAGCAGCCACTCGGCCCGATCGTCGCGATGAGTACCCCCGCAATGGCGGGACCCGCGATCCGCGAAATGTTGAACTGGGTCGAGTTGAGGGCGACCCCCGCTGCGATCTGGTCGTGCCGGACGATCGTGGGCACGATCGACGAGAAGGATGGCATCGACAGCGCGTCGGTCACGCCGACAATGACCGAGAGACAGATGATCATCCACGGCTGGATCGTTCCGAACAGGAGCAGGATCACGATCAGCGTCGGGCAGAGCATCTGGATCGACTGGAAGACCCAGATCACCCGGCGCCGGTCGGCGCGATCCGCGAGTTGCCCGCCGAGCAGCGTCAGCGCCCAGACGGGCGCGCTCAGCGCGAAGGCGTCGAGCCCGACCAGGAAGGGCGAGGCCCCGAGGCTGAGCAGCAGCCACGGCTGGGCCACCTGCTGTGCCCAGGTGCCGATGCTCGACAGGAGGCTCGCGAACCAGAACGTCCCGAAGCGGCGCGTCCGGAGCAGGTCGAGCGAGTCGCGAAGCGCGGTGTGCGGCATCGGGTGGTCCGGAAATGTGCCGGTCGGTCGGATGGCGGGGGTTGCGGCCGGGTCGGCGAACTTTACCGGAAGGGCGATTTATCCGGTGCTGTCCACGGCCGTGAAGAACGGCCAAGCCGTCAGATTCGGCCTACAGCGGCACGCGGTGCGGACGGGGGGCGCGCGCAGGGCTCGCGGACGCTTAATGGGTCATGGCGTCCGGCGACGGGGACGTGACCTGCGTCGGGCGGGTCGTGACCCGTCTCCGGACGCCGCCTCCCCGATCCGAACCCGTTATTTCGCGAGGAGCAGAACGATGATGAAACGCAATCAATGGCTCGCGGCCCTCTGCGTCGCCGCCGCAACCGGGCTTGCCCCGACACTGAGTTCCGCGGCCGTGAACATCGACATCGATGTCGCACCGCCGGCACCGCGCGTGGAAGTGATGCCGGACCCGCGCCCTGGCTACGTCTGGGCGCCCGGCTACTGGAACTGGCGCGGTCACGAGCACGTCTGGGTCGCGGGGCGATTCATGCGTGAACGCCGCGGCCAGCACTGGGTACCAGAGCACTGGACCCAGAACGGTCAGCACTGGCGCATGGAAAAGGGTCACTGGGAGCATTGATCCCGCGGCGGGCGGAAGGCCGTTCCTTCCGCCCTGCCGATTGGCATCGGGATGGGCGTCTCGCCGGCGCGATGGCGCCGGAGGACTTGACGCCCTGCCTGGTTGGGTCCAATCTCTGAATTGAATTCAATTTAAGGATGGACCGTCCATGCCCCCCTCGCCCTCCGGCCGAGCCGAACTCAGCCGCAGTCGCCTGGTCGACGCCGCGGCCGCGGAGTTGATCGCGGGTGACGGCAGCTTCGAGATCACCGACTTCGCGCGGCGCGCGGGCGTCTCAGTCGGGCTCGCCTACTTTCGCTTCGGCTCGAAGGCGGGCCTCGTCTCGGCCGTCGTCGATGCGTTCTACGATCGCGTCGCGCGCGTAATCAACCTCTCCGACAGCGTCGAGCTCGACTGGGGCCGTCGCGAGCGTGAACGCCTGACTCGACTGGTCGCGTTTCTCTATTCGGAGCCGCTGGCCCCGATTCTCATCTCGAAGCTCGCCCGGGACCCGGAAGTCGCCGCGGTCGAGTCGGCGCGGTGGAGCGAGCTCATTCTCGGGGCCGCCCGCAACATCTCCAAGGCACAGAAGCGCGGACAGATCGAGGCGGCGCACGACCCGCAGGTCCTGGCGGCGCTGATCAGCGGCGGAATTCGCCACGCCGTCGGCCACGCCCTCGCCTCGCCGCGGCGACCCACCCAGGAAGTCCTGACCGACGAGATCTGGGAGTTCGTGGCGCGCGGCCTCGCGCTGCCGCCCGCCAACCGGACCGCACCGCCCGCCGCGCCCCGCGGCAGTCGCGTGCGGCGCCGGCATTGAATCCCTCGCCCTTCAGTCCGACCGGGAGATCCCGTTGACCTCAAAGCGCAATGTCGTGATCGTCGGTGCGGGTGTTGGCGGAATGTGCGCAGGCGCACTCCTCGCCAATCGCGGCTACCAGGTGACGGTCCTCGAGCGGCTCGACACCGTGGGCGGACGCACCCGCACGCAGGTCATCGAGGGCTATCGCCTGCCGCGCGGCGCCGTGTCATTCCAGCTGACGGGTGCACTCCCGAAGCTCTTCGCGGAAGTCGGCGCCGAAGTCGACGTTCGTCCCGTCAGCGAGACCTGGTTCTGGATCAAGGGCGGCGGGGACTTTACCCAGCTGCCGGCGCGCGGTGGCATCAAGAAGATGTTCGAGATGTTCGCGCAGGTGCATGGCGGGAACAAGGCCGAGGCGATGGCGCAGGTCGCGCTGCAGCTCGCGATCACCCGCGTGGGGGCTGCGTTCAAGAACCCGGGCGATGCCGCCGAGCGGGACGACGGGCCGACGTTTCGCGAGTGGCTCTTGCAGCACACCGACAACGAAGAGCTGCTGTCGCTCTTCCACGCGATCACCTCGGCGGTCTCGGCGGTCAATGACTTCGAATACCCGGCGCGGCACTGGTTCGCCCACTTCTCGCAGAAGGGGCTGGATGCGCGCGTCGACCAGTTCGGCCTCGTCGCCGGCGGCTTCGTGGCCGTGAGCCAGGCGCTGCAGGCGGTCATCGAGCGTCACGGTGGCAGCGTCCACCTCAACCGGCCGGTTCGACGGATCCTGACGAGCGGTGGCCGCGCGACCGGAGTCGAGGTCGAAGTCGACGGGGTCGTGCAGACCCTCCCCGCCGACATCGTCATCAGCAATTCAGGCCCCACCGTCACGCTCGACCTCGCGGGCGACGCGGCGTTCGAGCGCGACTACGCCGAGCACGTTCGCGCGCGCATCCGCCCGACGCCAATCGTGCTCACCTTCGTCGTCTCCGACGAGCCGCTGTTCACGCCCCGCGCCTCGATTCTCGCGGCGGGCCTCAAGCGCATCGTCACGGCGGTGCCGCTCACGAACATCTGTCCCGAGTGGGCGCCCGACGGCAAGCACGTCATGTCCTTCTACGGGACACCCAAGAGCTGCCTGACGCCGATGGACAAGGACGACGAGCGGCGGACCAACATCGAGGACGTCCATACGCTCTTCCCGAATCTCGCGGCGAAGGGCGGGCGGATACTCGACGTGCAGCTCCGCGACGTCGGCGATGCGGACGTCGTTGCGCGCTCGTGGCCCGGGTACGGCGTGCCGGTCCAGACGTCGATTCCGAACCTGTTCATGGTCGGCGACGCCTGCGGCCCCCCCGGATTCATCGCGACACCCGCCGCGGCCATGAGCGCGCGAATCGCGGCCGATCTCATCACCGGGGGCGATGCCGCCTGACCGATTTACGGTCGCGGCTTCGCCGTGGCCCGGAAACACCTCAGCAAGGGGACAAGCAATGGGAAAAGCCTTTGACGCCGTGCAGCGCTACATCGACGCGATGAAGCGCAAGGACATGGAAGCATCGCTCGATGCCTTCTGCGACGACTGCGTGTACCACTTCCACGTCGGCACGCGGCCGTTCGTCGGCAAGGAATACATGCGCAAGCGCCTCGACATGCTCTGGCCGCACCAGGTTGCGAGCCGGTGGCGCATCGTGAACTGGGTGGAAGACGAGAGTAAGATCATCTTCGAGGGCGTCGATGAGTACGACCAGCCCGACGGCACCACCGTGCGGATGCCCTACATGGGCATCTATCAGATCAAGGACGGACGCATCTGGCGCGCTCGCGACTATTTCGACATGCCGGGCTACCTCGCGATGGTCAACGGCCAGCCGACGCCGCTCATGCAGCAG
>CAYNCY010000114.1:0-9517 GCA_964395195.1 uncultured Steroidobacteraceae bacterium | reverse complement strand
TAGCCGCGGCTGACGCTCTTCAGGCGATCGAAGAAGTCGAGCACGACGTCGGCGAGCGGCAGCTCGTACTGCAGCGACACCTGGTTGCCGACGTACAGCATCTTCTTCTGCACGCCGCGCTTGTCGGTGCAGAGCTGCAGCACCCCGCCCACGTGCTCGGGCGGCACGAGGATGTTGGCGGTGATGATCGGTTCCCTGATCTCGGCGATGCGATCGACGGGCGGCAGCTTCGCCGGGTTGTCGACGTGGGTCGTCTCCCCGTCCGTGGTCACGACCTCGTAGACGACGGTCGGTGCGCTCGTGACGAGGTCGAGGTTGTACTCGCGCTCGAGGCGCTCCTGCACGATCTCCATGTGCAGGAGCCCGAGGAAGCCGATCCGAAACCCGAAGCCCAGCGCCGTCGAGACTTCGGGTTCGTAGTGCAGCGCCGAGTCGTTGAGCTTCAACTTCTGCAGCGCATCCCGGAACTGCTCGTAGTCGTCGGTCGAGACCGGGAAGAGGCCCGCGAACACGCGCGGCTGGATCACCTTGAAGCCCGGGAGCGGCGTCGCGCACGGTGCCGACTCGAGCGTGATGGTGTCCCCGACCGGTGCGCCGTCGATCTCGCGGATGCCGGCCATCACGAAGCCGACCTCGCCCGCGGCAAGCTCCTCGCCGTCGGTGCGCTTGGGCGTGAAACGTCCGAGCCGCTGGCACTCGTGCGCGCGCCCGGTCGACCAGATGCGCATCTTCTGGCCGCGCTTCAGGCGCCCGTTCATGACCCGCACCAGCGAAACGACGCCGACGTAGTTGTCGAACCAGGAGTCGATGATCAGTGCCTGCAGCGGCGCCTCCGGATCCCCGCGCGGCGCCGGGATGCGCGCGACGATTTCCTCGAGGAGCTGGTCGACGTTCTCGCCGGTCTTGGCCGAGACGAGCACCGCGTCCGTCGCCTCGATGCCGATGATCTCCTCGATCTCCTTCTTGACGCGGTCGGGGTCGGCCGCCGGCAGGTCGATCTTGTTGATGACGGGCAGCACGGTGAGTCCCTGCTCGAGCGCGGTGTAGCAGTTGGCGACGCTCTGCGCCTCGACCCCCTGCCCCGCATCGACCACGAGCAGCGCGCCCTCGCAGGCCGCGAGCGAGCGCGAGACCTCGTAGGAGAAGTCGACGTGGCCGGGCGTATCGATGAAATTGAGCTGGTAGTCGACGCCGTCCTTGGCCCGGTACCTCAGCGTGACCGACTGCGCCTTGATCGTGATGCCGCGCTCGCGCTCGAGGTCCATCGAGTCGAGGACCTGCTCCTGCATCTCGCGTTTCTCGAGGCCGCCGCACATCTGGATCAGGCGGTCGGCGAGCGTGGACTTGCCGTGGTCGACGTGGGCAATGATGGAGAAATTTCGAATCGGGGGCATTTCGGGTCGTCGGCTCCTGCCGGCGACGGCGCGGGGGCCAGCCCGTCGATTATAGCAGTCGGCCCCCTCTCCCCCCCGTCAGTCGGCCGTGCCGAGGAGGCGCTCGAGCGTGTCGAGTTCGAGGCGTCCGTGCGCGGCGGGCTCGCCGTCCACGAGGAGCACGGGCACGCGGTAGCCGTAGCGCCGGCGCGCCTCGGGGTCGGCGTCGACGTCGCGTACTTCGACGCCAAGGCCGCGCGCCTGGGCCCAGGGGGCGAGTTCCTCGAGCATCTCCTCGCACAGGCCACAGCCCTCCCGCGAGTAGAGCGCGAGGCGGGTCACGGCGGCGCGGTCGAGGGAGGGCCGCTCCAGCTGACCCGCGGCGTCGCCGGGGCAACGCCCGCGGCAATGAACTGGACGGTCGCGGCCGGGACCTCGCCGACCGCGGTGATCTGGTGGCCGCCGACGAACTTCGAGTACGCGAAGGACGAGCCGAAGCGTCCCTGCCCGTCGCTGCCGCGGCGCGGGGCCGAGGGGGGGCCCTCGATGAAGACCGAGACCGAGGCGAGGCCGTCGGAGACGACGAGGTGGAGCACGGGGCGTTCGTTGCCCGGCATCAGCTCCTCGCCCTCGGAACTCATCCGAAAGCCGGGCGGCATCTGCTGCAGGCGCCAGGGCAGATCGCCGGCCACTCGCCTGGGCGCACCCGCCGCCTGGCGTACCCAGGTGTAGCCATCGGTCGGGAGGTTCGGCTTGAACACGGCGTCGGGCAGGTTGCTGCCGACTTTGAGCGAGGTGAAGAGCACCTGCTCGATGATGTTCCCCTGCGCATCGCACAGGTCCGTCCGGATCGGCATGTGCGTGCCCTCGTCGATCCAGACGCGGTAGCCGAAGCGATAGCCATCGCGCGGGTTGACCGTGAGGATGCGCGCCGGTCGGTCGATGACCGAGCGGATGCGACCCGCGATCTCGAGCCGGTAGTTCGCCTCGAGCTTGTCGGCGCCGGTCGGCAGCGGCCCGAGCAGCGAGCCGTGCTCGGCGTGCGACTCGACGACGACCCGGTGCTCGTCGGGAAGGTAGCACTGCACTTCGCCGTCGGTGCGGATCACCTCGCGGCCGGAGCCCGAGAGGCTGACAAGGCGCTCGGTGACGTGGCCGTCCTTGACCCGGTGCAGGATCTGCAGGCGCTCCGTGCGCCCGTCGTCGAGGTGCAGGAACTCACCCTGGTAGTTGCGCGTCGCGAGCGCCTCGGTCATGTCGGCGAGCCACTTGCGGGCGTCCTCGTCCGCGAACGCCGGTTGCGCGCAGAGTCCCGCGCCGAGCACGAGGCCCGCGCGCAGTGCCCCGCCCACGGCGCCCGGCTCCGTCATTTCGTGGCCGCTCCCGCATCGTCCGAGACAAGGCTCGTGAGCGCGCTGTGCAGGCCCATCGGCCCCGAGACGCCCGCGTGGATGACGACATAGTTGGCGAGTTCCGCGCGCGGGATCACGCCGAGCCCCTGCCGGACGGCCGGGGTCACGTAGCTCGCCGGCTCCGCGCCGATCGGGCTTTGCAGCGGGTAGCTCGCCGGCAGTTCCGCGCGGCGCGCAACGGCCGGGGTCACGATCGTGGCGCCGTCGCCGTCGAGCGGCGCGGGCGTCGCGACGACGACCGCAACCTCCGCGGGTGCCGTCGCGGGGCCGGGCCGGCCGAGCACGAGAATGGCCGCGGTCGCAACCGCCGCCGCAACGCCAAGGCCCGCGAGCGGCTTTAAGTACCTTGGAAGCGTGCCGCGCGCACCGGTCGTCGGCCTCGGCGCCCGGAAGGACTCACCCGCCGACGCCGCGTGGGCGGGTTCCGCCGCGAGGAGCGTCGTGACCCTGAGCGTAAAGTCGGTGCGGACCCGGGTCTCGCCGCCGCGCATCGTGACGCCGCACGCGCGGTAGCGCGCAAGGCGCGCCCGAAGCTCGGGCTCGCGCTCGAGGCGCTTGAGCAGCAGCGTCGTTTCAGCGACGGGGAGCTCCCCGTCGATCAAGGCGGACAACTGCTCGTGAAGGAGATCACTCATGGAGGGCCTGCCGGGAAAGGAAATGCGGAAGAACGGTATGCGGAGGGCTCGACATCGATCACTCGTCCGGCCGGCCGAGGCCGGCGTCGAAAATGGGGCGCAGCTTCCGGTCGATCGCCTCGCGTGCGCGGAAGATCCGCGAGCGCACGGTGCCGACCGGGCAATCCATGGCCGCCGCGATCTCCTCGTAGCTGAGGCCGTCGATCTCACGGAGCACGATCGCAGTCTTGAGGTCTTCGGGCAATTCCGCCATCGCCCCGTTCACGGTCTCGCGGATCTCCTCGGTCAGCACCAGGTGCTCCGGGGTCTCCTCGTCCTTCATGCGGGCCTGCAGCTCGAACTGGTCGGGATCCTGCAGGTCCATCGAGTAGTCGATCGGGCGGCGCTTGCTCGAGACGAGCGCGTTCTTGGCGGTGTTGATCGCGATGCGGTAAAGCCAGGTGTAGAAGGCGCTGTCGCCGCGGAAGCCCGGCAGCGCCCGGTATGCCTTGATGAAGGCATCCTGGGCGACGTCTTCGGCTTCCATCGAATCGCGGATGTATCGCATCACGAGCTTGAGGACCTTGTGCTGGTATCGCAGCACCAGCACGTCGAATGCCGACTTCTCACCCCGTTGGACCCGCTCGACCAGCGACAGGTCACTCTCAGCGCTCTCTTCCCCCGTCACGGACCCGCCCCCGGCAGGCGACCACCGGCCGGGTCGCACTCATAGACCGGGGTCGCGTCGGAAAGTTCGCGGGGTGCCGGGCGCGTTATGTCAGTTACGAGCGGTTCCCATCTGGGCGCCGAGGTGTGGCCGAGCAGCAACGCCGCGACGTCGGGATCGGGCAGTTCCAGGAACTGGGTGAACAGAAGCTGCTCACCGGGGCCCGCGCCCGGGTAGCGCTCGGCAAGGTAGCGCTCGAGCAGCACGTCGAGCTCGCGCATGCCTCGCAGGCAGCGCCAGCGCAGACGTGCGACCTCCCGCGCCTGCTCCTCGAGGACCTCGGGCACGGGGCTCAGTGCTGCCGCTCGACCAGCAGCTTCTTGATCTCGGCGATCGCGCGCGCCGGGTTGAGATCCTTCGGGCACGCCTCGGTGCAGTTCATGATCGTGTGGCAGCGATAGAGCCGGAACGGGTCGTCGAGCGCATCGAGTCGCTCGCCGGTCGCCTCGTCGCGCGAGTCGACGATCCAGCGGTAGGCCGCGAGCAGCGCCGCGGGCCCGAGGAAACGCTCGCTGTTCCACCAGTAGCTCGGGCAGCTCGTCGAGCAGCAGGCGCAGAGGATGCAGGCGGAGGGCCTGTCGACCTTCTCCTGGTCTTCCTTGCTCTGCGGACGCTCGCGGTCGGGCGGCGCGGGCGTGCGGGTCTGCAGCCACGGTTTCACCGCCGCGTACTGCGCGTAGAAGTTCGTGAGGTCGGGCACGAGATCCTTGACCACCGGCATGTGCGGCAGCGGGAAGATCTTGACGTCGCCCTTCACCTCGTCGATGGCCTTCGTGCAGGCGAGCGTGTTGAGGCCGTCGATGTTCATCGCGCAGCTGCCGCAGATGCCCTCGCGGCACGAGCGGCGGAACGTCAGCGTCGCGTCGACTTCGTTCTTAATCTTGATGAGTGCATCGAGCACCATCGGCCCGCAGTGGTCGAGATCGACCTCGTAGCGGTCGATGCGCGGCTTCTCCGTGCCGCTCGGATCGAAGCGGTAGATCCTGAACGTGCGCACGCGTGTCGCGCCCGCGGGCGCGGCATGGGCGCGGCCCGGCACGTCCTGGTAGCGGGAGTTGGCGGGGAGCGTGAACTCGGCCATGTGGTTCGACCCTTCGGGGACCTTAGTCGGTCGCGGCTAGTAGGTGCGGGCTTTCGGGGGGATGTAGGCGACGTCCGTCGTCAGCGTCCGGGTGTGCACCGGCCGGTAGTCGATGGTGGGCTTGCCCTTGTCATCGACCCAGGCAAGCGTGTGCTTGAGCCAGTTGACGTCGTCGCGTTCCTTGAAGTCCTCGCGGGCGTGCGCGCCGCGGCTTTCCGTGCGGTTCTCGGCCGAGTTGATCGTCGCGACCGCCTGCACGAGCAGGTTGTCGAGCTCGAGCGTCTCGATGAGATCGGTGTTCCAGATGAGCGAACGGTCGGAGACCTGCACGTCGGCGAAGGAATCGACCGTGGCGGCGAGCTTCGTGCAGCCTTCCTTGAGGCTGTCGCCGGTGCGGAACACCGCCGCGTCGCTCTGCATGATCTTCTGCATCTCGAGCCTGACCTCCGCCGTCGGTCGCGAGCCCTTGGCGTTGCGAAAGCGGTCGAGGCGCTGGACGGACTCGCTGCCGGCGTCCGCCGCGAGCGGCCGGTGCGGCGTGCCCGGCGCCGTGACCTTGGCGGCATGGCGGGCCGCCGCGCGCCCGAAGACGACGAGGTCGAGGAGCGAGTTGGAGCCCAGGCGATTCGCGCCGTGGACCGACACGCACGCGGCTTCGCCGACGGCCATCAGGCCCGGGACCACGCTCTCGGCGTCGGTGCCCTTCTTGGTCACGACCTCGCCCTGCACGGTCGTCGGGATGCCGCCCATGTTGTAGTGGACCGTCGGCAGCACCGGGATCGGTTCGCGGTTGACGTCGACGCCCGCGAAAATGCGCGCGGTCTCGGCGATGCCGGGGAGACGCTCCTTGATGACGGCGGGACCCAGGTGCTCGAGGTGCAGGTCGATGTGATCGGCGTGCTTGCCGACGCCCCGACCCTCGCGGATCTCGATCGTCATCGAACGCGACACGACGTCGCGGCTCGCGAGGTCCTTCGCGTTCGGCGCGTAGCGCTCCATGAAGCGCTCGCCCTTCGAGTTCGTGAGGTAACCGCCCTCGCCGCGCGAGCCCTCGGTGATCAGGCACCCCGAGCCGTAGATGCCGGTCGGGTGGAACTGCACGAACTCCATGTCCTGCAGCGGCAGCCCCGCGCGGGCGACCATGCCGCCGCCGTCCCCCGTGCAGGTGTGCGCGGAGGTGCACATGAAGTAGGCGCGGCCGTAGCCGCCGGTCGCGAGGATCACCTGGTGCGCGCGGAAGCGGTGCAGCCGTCCGGTTGCGAGGTCGAGCGCGACGACGCCGCGGCACTCGCCGTTCTCCATGATGAGGTCGAGCGCGAAGTACTCGATGAAGAACGTCGCATCGTGCTTGAGCGACTGCTGGTAGAGCGTGTGCAGCATGGCGTGGCCGGTGCGATCCGCCGCGGCGCAGGTGCGCTGCGCGGGCCCGCCGGTACCGTACTTCGTCGTCATGCCGCCGAAGGGCCGCTGGTAGATGCGCCCGTCCTCGGTGCGCGAGAACGGCACGCCGAAGTGCTCGAGCTCGATCACCGCGCTCGGCGCTTCCTTGCACATGTACTCGATCGCGTCCTGGTCCCCGAGCCAGTCGGAGCCCTTGACGGTGTCGTAGAAGTGGTAGCGCCAGTCGTCCTCGCCCATGTTGCCAAGCGCGGCCGAGATGCCGCCCTGCGCGGCGACCGTGTGGCTGCGCGTCGGGAAGACCTTGGTGATCGCGGCGACGGAGAGGCCCGCTTCGGCGAGCCCGAAGGTGGCGCGCAGGCCAGCGCCACCCGCGCCGACGATCACGACGTCGTAGGTATGGTCGATGAAGGCGTAGTCGTTCATGGCGTGTAGCCGAGGGCGATCTTGAGGATGGCGAAGAGTGCGGCGGCGGCCACGAGCACGTGCAGGGCCTGCAGCGCGAGCAGCGTCAGCGTCTTCGAGGTCGGGTTCGGGAGGTAGTCCTCGACGACGACGGCGACGCCGAGCCAGGAGTGGTGCACGAGCGTCGGCACGAGGAGGAGGAGCAGCACCGTGGTCACGGGTGTGGCGAGCCAGGCGTGCACGGTGACCCAGCCCAGGTCCGGGAGCGTCAGCAGCGCAATCGCGAACCACGCGCTCAGGGGTACGAGCGCGAGCGAGGAGAGGCGCTGCAGCCACCAGTGGTGCGAGCCGCCCGCGGCACCGAGGCCGAGCACGCGGCCGAGCGGGGACTTGAGGCTCATGGCAGCCCCTTGAGGTTGACCCAGGCGTAGGCGACGAGCGCGATCAGCACGAGCGAGGCGACGACGACGATGACCGCGGAGCGTCGCGCCTCGCGCCGCTCGAGGCTCCGGCCCGTGTCGAACACGAGGTGGCGGATGCCGGCGACGAAGTGATAGCAGAACGACGCCGCGAGCCCGGCGAGCACGACGAGGCCGGGCACGGAACCGAGCGGCGTCAGGAAGTGACGGTAGTGCTCGGGCCCCTGCGCAACGGCGAGGAGCCACGCGGTCAGGAGCACGAGACCCGCCGAGAGCGCGAGGCCCGTCGCGCGATGCGTGATCGACAGCATCATCGTGTACGTGCGCCGGTAGATCTGCAGGTGCGGCGACGTCGGTCGGATGGGCGTGCTCATGGCCTTCGCGTCCTTGGGCTCCCGCGTCGCGCCAGCCGGCGCGACCGGCCGTTGGACGCCGGGCGCGGTGATCAGAAATCGATGCAGCGGCCCGCTTTTTCCCAGTCGCCGTAACGCGTGGGCTCGGGACCGGCGGGGCCGCCGATCTCGCGCGGCGCGCTTGCAACCGGGCTCGCGGGGGTTGGCGCAGGTGTTGCCGCAAGGTCCGGTGGGAGGAACTCGCGGGCGGTGGCATCCGGCGTCGACATGGCCCCGAATAGTGCCACATTTCGGCAGTGCAGCACCAGCTTAAATCCCTTGAGATTCGGGCAATTGGCGCGTTCTTCGCGAGCGCCGTCGCGTCTGCTTCGACACGGGCCGCCAATCCCGCGACAATCGCCGGCACGATGCAGGTGTTTCGATTGCCGACGATGGGGGTCCTGAAGGTCAGTGGAGCTGAGCGCCACGCGTTCCTCCAGGGCCAGATGACGCAGGACGCAACCGCGCTCAAGCCCGACGGCGTGGCGCTCGGAGCGTTCCTCACCCCCGCCGGTCGGGTGCTCGCGATCGCGCGCCTGATCGAGCGCGACGACGCGGTCCTCCTCGTCCTCCCGACCGAACTCATCGAGGGCGTCCGCGAGCGTCTGCAGCGCTACGTGCTCCGTGCCAAGGTGCGCCTCGCGCTTCAAGGCGATGCGCTCGCCGTCGCCGCGGTGATCGCGGACTCCGCGGCGGAGGTCAAGGTTGGATTCGCGGCCGGCGCCGAGGAAGCGCACCTCGTGCTCGCCGACGGCGTCAGCCTCGTGAACCTGGGACGACGCGCGCTCCTCATCGGCTCAGGCGGCGCGCTCGCGAGCCGGCTCGATCACGGTGACGGCGTGGGACCTGCGGCCTGGGAGGCCGCCGCGGTCGCGGACGGCGAGCCGGCCGTCGTTGCCGCGACCGCCGAGGTGTGGACGGCGCAGATGCTGAACCTCGATCTCCTGGGCGCGATCAGCTTCACGAAGGGCTGCTACACCGGCCAGGAGATCGTCGCGCGCACCCAGCACCTCGGGCGCATCAAGCGGCGCATGTTCCGCTACCGGGCGGCGAACGCGGTCAGCGTCGCGCCGGGGGAGGCGCTCAACCTCGAGGGCGCGAAGGTCGGCGAAGTCGTGACGAGTGCCGCGTGCGGCGCCGCGACGGAACTCCTCGCGGTGGTCGGCCTCGAGGTCGCCGGGAAGGCGCTCGACTCCGAACGCGGCACGCGCTTCGAGCCGCTCGCCCTGCCCTACGCCGTCGCCTAGGAACCGGGCGGGCGCGCCCGAGCGCCGCTCAGGCCTCGGGCTTCATCTGCGGGAAGAGCAGGACGTCGCGGATCGAGGGCGCATTGCCGTAGAGCATCACGAGGCGATCGACGCCGACGCCGAGGCCACCCGTCGGCGGCAGGCCGTACTCGAGCGCGCGGATGTAGTCGGCATCGAAGTACATCGCTTCCTCATCCCCCGCGTCCTTGCGCGCGACCTGCGCCTTGAAGCGCGCCGCCTGCTCCTCGGGATCGTTGAGCTCCGAGAAGCCGTTCGCGAGCTCGCGCCCCGCGACGAAGAACTCGAAGCGGTCGGTGATGAACGGATCGGAGTCGTTGCAGCGGGAGAGCGGCGACACTTCGGTCGGATAGGCGTAGGCGAAGGTCGGCTGCACGAGGTGCGCCTCGACCGTCTGGTCGAAGAGGTCCATCTGCAGCTTCCCTGCCCCG
>CAYNCY010000113.1:0-9581 GCA_964395195.1 uncultured Steroidobacteraceae bacterium | reverse complement strand
GGGTAGCCGCAGTGAGCGACTCGCCGGCTCCGGCGTCGAGCCGCGAATCTGCCGCGTTCACCGAGTTTCTCACCGATGGACTTGATCCACGGACCCAGGAACGCGTCTCGTTGTCGGATGAGGAGGCCTGCGCTACGATCCGGCGCGCTCCGTCGAGCGAGTACCCAACCGCGATGGCACGTCCACTCAATCGAGGCCGCACCGCCCGGTTCCGGCTGACCGCCCTGGGTCTACTCGCCTTGGTCGCCGCGCTCAACCTGCGACTGGCCGCGTCTCCGGCAGCGGCGGCGACGCCGACTCACGACCCCTTCCTCGAGGGCCTCGCCGGGCGATGGACAATGATCGGGCGGATTCACGGCAAGCCGGTCAGCTATTGCGCAGTCGGAAGCTGGGTGCTCGGCGATGGTTGGCTACGCCTCGCGCTCACGGATCGCGCAACTTCACCCGCCTACGAGGCCGACGTCTTCTTCTCGCCCGACACGACGGTCGGTGACTACGTCGTGCACTGGCTCGATCGCTTCGGTGGTCCGGGCGCGCGCGTCGTGGGGAACGGTCGCCGCGCGGGTCAGACGCTCGTGTTCGAGTTTCCGTACGACGACGCACGGTTTCGCGACACGCTGACGCTGTCGACGGATCACGTCTCCGGGACTCTGCTGATTGAGTCGCAGACTTCGACTGGAGTCTGGTCGACGTTTGCCTCGTATACGCTCGCGCGCGACCCGTAGGACGCGCGCCTAGTCCGCGTCCCGCGAAGCGAGCACGGCCTTAAGCACGTTCGCGGGATCGTAGACTGGCGTCGAGCAGGCGTTTTCGGAGCACGCGAACGCCGCGGCGGCGGGCAGCACCGGGTACTGGATTGCCGGATTCGGCAACGGCCCTTCGGCACGATCCCACCAGTCGACCTGCAGGTAGGTCGCGGGCACCCGCAGCGCAGCCGCATGCAGGCTCTGCGCAGCGGGATCCGCTTTCGCGCCGACGATGGTGATGTGGGTCGGCGCCGCGCCGAGCTCGCGATCGGCGATCAACACGTCCGCATGCAGCTGCCCGTTGTCGGGTGCAAGCGTCGTCAGTAGCTTCATCGCGTGGCGTGCCATCTGCTGTTCGCGCTTCGCCCCCGTGTACCGGTACAAGAGGTTCGCGAGGCGCGCGACCGCGACATTCTGGTCGATGACCCGCACGGGCTCCCGAAATACGCCCCGCGCGCTCTTCGGCACCGGCGCGGCAATGAATCCGCCGCGCGGATCCTGGAACCGCGCGCGGATATAACCGGCGGTCGCGAGTGAGTGCTGCAGCCACTCACGCCGGCCCGTCGATCGATACAGAGCGACGAAGGCCTCGGCCATCGCAACCGAATCGTCGAGGAACGGCCCACCGTGGTCGGACGCGTCGTGCCGGAACCCGCCACCCTCGAGTGACCGGTTCGCGAGTACCCACTCGGCCGCGCGAACGGCGCCCGCGAGCGCCCCGGGCTCGCCGGTCACGTCGTAGTACCGGCACAGCGCGCGGATCACCCAGCCGTTCTCGCGCGCATATATATGAGTGTCGACGCGCGGTATCCCGAGGGCACGGCGGCCGGCATCGTCGAGCGCGTAGAAGCTCTTTCCCGGGTGCTCGACTGACAGGTCCGCGTCCTGGCTCACGAAGAACGCCCCGTCCGGCGAGGTCAGGAAGTGCGCTATGTATCCCTCAATCGCATCCGCGGCGTGACGGTACGCGGGATCCGACCAGCGCGCGTACGCCTCCGCGTAGAGCCTGAGGTCGTCGGCCTGGAGCGCGACCAATTTCTCGAAGTGCGGTGACAGCCAGTCGACCTGGTCGGAGTACTGGTACACGCCGCCCCAGACCGGATCGATGAGGTGCAGGTTGGCATCGAGCGTCTGGCGCGCACGCGCGGTCGCGGCCGCATCGCCAAAGTCCCCCTGCTCGAAGGCGAGTTCAAGCGACGGCGCGTCGATGAATTTGTGGATCGAACCCCAGCCACCGTGCGCCGTGTCGTAAAGATCGAGATACGTCTGCGACAGTCCCGCGCTCGCCCGCCGCGTCAGTCGCGCGCCGCCGGCGGCTCCGGCCGCGGCGGCCGGTCGCACCGAAGGCCCCGGCGTCGGATCATCGATGATCGCCTGCAGGAGCGAGGCCATCTGCGCGGCGGGGATGAAACCGCGACGCTTGACGATCTCTGTGCCATCGGGTGCCAACACGACGGTTGCGGGCCAACCCCAGTCGCCGTAGCGACTGGTGAGAGCCGGATCGCCGTCCGAATCGACGCTTACCGGGACGTAGTGCGTCGCGATCAGCGCGCGAACCTTTGGATCGGCGTAGGTTTCCTCGTCCATCACGTGGCACCAATGGCACCACACGGCATGCAGGTCGAGCAGCACGAACCGATGCTGGCGGGACGCCGTCTCGAATACGGAAGAGTTCCACTGGGTGCCCCAGGCAATTGGGGCGGCCGGAGTCGTCGCCGCGCCCGCGCGCGCAACGGCACCGATGAGCGCGAGGAGCACGGCGATCCAGGTGCGTGTGCGACGGTTCATGAGCTGAGCCCGGCAGTGAGGTCGACAGTGTGCCTCGAGAGTCTGACGGTCAATTCGTCGCGCGCGCGCGGTCGGATTCACGCGCCGGGCGGTTACCGCCCGGCGCGTGACAGGGGTCGCAGTCCCTTCGGGCTAACGAGGGGGACGTCCCTCGTGCGGACCCTGGCCGGGGCCGCCGTTCGGGCCGCCACCTTGCCGCGGCGGCGGCCCGCGCTGGGCCTGCCGGAGCTGCTGCGCCTCGGACGCGTGCCGCTGCTGTAGTTGCTGGGTCTGCTGCTGGTGCTGGCGCTCCGCCTGCACCGTGCGCCCCTGGCTGGCGCGTTGCCCGCTCAGCTGCTGGTGCTCCGCGGCCTGGCGCTGCTGCAAGTCGTCGCGTTCGTGCTGCTGGCGGTCGCGCAAATCGCTCTGCTGGCTGCGGTACGTCTGGTCCGTCTCGGGCCTGCCCGAGTGCGGGGACGGGAACGCGCCGGGACGCGGCAGCTCGTTCGGATGGACGGGGGCGCCGCTTCGGCTCGCGTGCACGATGCCGCGGCCACCGAATTCGTTCGGCCGCGCCGTCGCTGCAATCGAGGGTCGGCCGTGGTTCACCGAGGCCAGTAGCGCGCGGTTCGAACCCGCCGCCTCGAAGTGCTGGGCCTGGAGCGCCGTCGGTGGGCGGTGCGATTCCGCCGCGAACGACCGCTCGGTCGACGTCGGGCGCGCGGCCAGACCACCGCGGCCACCGTTGTAGCTGACGTTGTTGACCGTGATGTTGTTCACGACCGTCCGCGAATAGACGTTGTGAATGTTCGTGACGTTGACGTTGTTGACGGTGCGGTTGTAGAAAAAATGGTTGTCGCGCCAGTAGCCACCTTCATAGCCGTGGCCGAAGTAGCCGAACCCGTAGTTCACGCCACCGTAGAAGCCAATGTGCGGGCCCCAGTAACCGGCGTTCCACAGATAGACGCCGTTACCCCAGCCCCAGTACCCAGGCGTCCAAAGAAGTCCCGGCTCTGGCGCCTCGACCCAGGTGCCCGGCACCCAGAAGTAGCCGCCCGCGCCGTAGGCCCAGTACCCCGGAGTCCAGATGAATCCGTCCGCCGGAATGGCCGGCTGCGCGTACACGGGAAGCGGCGGCGGCGCGATCGTGACCGAGAGGCTCACCTCCGCCATGCCCGCGACGGGAGTCATGAGCCCCACAGCCGCAAGGGCAGTGAGCAGGCGGCGAACCGGCGCGGCGATGGTCATGGTCGAATCCTCTTAGAGACGAGCGGGTGGGTGACGTGCGCGAGCGGGCAATGCACCAACCCGACGATCGGTTCTCATTAGACCCTGCAGGCGCGGCACCCGCAATTCGCACAGGGGCGCAAATGGCCTTGTTTGATGCATCATGACGACCACTTAATCCTTTGCGGGTCCTGCGAGGGTCCATGAACACCAAAAGTCCCGCGCTGTCGCCGCCGACCGACGCTTTCGACACGACCTGCGTGCACGCGGCAACGGCCCCCGACCCGGCAACGGGTGCGATCGCGCCGCCGATCTACCTGTCGACGACCTTCGAGCGCGACGCTGACGGTGGCTACCCGCGCGGCTACCGCTACTCCCGCGAAGGAACGCCGAATCGCACGTCGCTCGAGGAAACGGTCAGAGCGCTCGAGGGCGGCCTTGCCGCGTTCGCATTTTCCTCGGGTCTGGCCGCGAACATGGCCATTCTCGAGCAGCTGTCGACCGGCGATCGACTCGTCGCCGCCCGGGTCGGCTATCACGGCACGCACCGGCAGCTGAAGGAAGTCGTCACGCGACGCGGTGTCACGGTTGAGTTCGTCGACACGAGCGATCTCGCCGCGGTCGAGCGGGCGGTCGATGCGCGCACCCGGCTCGTCTGGGTCGAATCGCCCGCCAATCCACTCCTCGGCGTCACGGACTTGAAGCGCGTCGCCGAGATCGCACACGGGCGCGGCGCACGCATCGTCTGTGACAGCACGTTCGCGACGCCCTACTGCCAGCAGCCGATTGCCTCCGGCGTCGATCTCATCGTGCACAGCGGCACGAAGTACCTCGGTGGGCACAGCGACGTGCTGAGCGGCTTCGTCGTCGTCGGGACCGACGGCGACTTCGCGGCGCGTCTGCGCGACTGGCAGACGCTCGCGGGCTCGGCGCTCGCGCCATTCGATTGCTGGCTGCTGAGGCGCAGCATCAGCACGCTCGCCCTGCGCATGCAGCGCCAGTGCGCGACCGCACTCGATCTGGCACGCTGGCTGGCGACACTCCCCGCCATCGAGCAAGTGCTGTACCCCGGATTGCCGGGGCACCCGGGCCACGAGATCGCCGTGCGGCAGATGCCGGGCGGCTTCGGCGCGATGCTGTCGATCCGGGTTCGCGGCGGCGCCGCGCGCGCGCTCGAGGTGGCCGCGCGCACCCGACTCTTCCGTCGCGCGACGAGCCTCGGCGGGGTCGAGAGTTTCATCGAGCATCGCGCGTCGATCGAGGGTCCGGGCAGCACGACGCCCGTCGATCTGCTGCGCGTGTCGATCGGCATCGAAAACGTCGACGATCTGCGCCGCGACCTCGAAAACGCACTGCGCTAGAAGCCTCGCCGAGAACGCGTGCGGCCGACCGGTCCGCTCGTGGACGCAGATTCCGTTCGCGAGGCGTGAACCGCGCGTCCCGTCGCAGGTACCTACCCTGTAACTGCAAATTACGGGTGGTGCATGCGGTTTCGTGCTCTCATTTCTTTCGCGGCGATCACCGGTGCATTGGCGCTGGCCGGTTGCGCCGGCAGCGGCGCCGGTCTTGATGCGAACGGCCGCCCGATCGGCTCCGAAGGCGGCGGCGGGACTCTGACGGCCGATTTTCAGTCGATCCAGGACAACGTCTTCACGCCGATCTGCAGCGTCTGCCACGCGGGCGGCGCCGCGCCGCAGGGCCTCAGGCTCGATGCGACGAACAGCTACGCGATGATCGTCGGCGTGCCAAGCACAGAAGACTCCTCGGTGCTGCGCATCAAGCCGGGCGAGCCCGACAACAGTTACCTCATCCAGAAGATCGAGGGCCACGCGTCCGTGGGGGCGCAGATGCCATTTGGCGGCCCACCGCTGTCGGCGGCCACCATCGCGACCATGCGTCAGTGGGTCACGAACGGTGCACCGCCCGCAACCGCTGCAGCACCACCGCCGGCCTTCGCCCTTACGACCGTCGTGCCGGCAACGGGTGATGTCGTGCTCGAGTCACCCGCCCGCATCGTCGTCGCGTTCTCGCGCGAGCTCGACCGCACGCGCCTCGACGCCGAAACGCTGCGGCTCGAGCGGACGAGTGCCTCGGGCACCGAGACCACGAGCGTGATTCCCGCCATGTTGTCGTCGCCTTCGGCAAATCCGGCGGCGCTCCTCCTCGCGCCGCGCCAGCCACTCCCGGACGGCACCTATCGCGTGCTCCTCGGCGGCGCCTCCGGAGAAGGCGTCTCGGATATCAGCGGCTCGCGACTCGGTGGCAAACCGGACGGAATCGTCATCGCGACCTTCACCGTGGAGAGGACACCTTGAGCGCGCGGCGCCTCCTGACGGCCCTGGTGATCGGCTGCGCCGCCATCTCCTGGATGCCGAATGCGTCAGCCGAGCCCTACCTCGCCGTGCAGCAGGGCTACAAGTGCATCGCGTGTCACGTGAACCCGACGGGCGGCGGCCTTCGCAACGACTTCGGGACGGTGTTCACCGAGAACGTGCTTCCCGAGTTCACGCTGCCCGACAGCTTTCCGAAATGGAGCGGGACGTTCTCCAAGTTCCTGCGACTCGGCGCGGACCTGCGCACCGAGCGCTCGGACACGGCGGCGCCCAACCTGCCGAGCACGAAGCAATCGGGACTCGAGCAACTGCGCGCCTATGCCGACATCTCGGTGATCCCGGATCGCCTCGAGTACTACGTCGATGAAAGCCTTTCCCCCGGCAACGCGCGGCCGAACGAGTACTACGGACGCTACTCCGACCCCGCGCACGGCTGGTACGCAAAGGGCGGTCAGTTCTACCTGCCGTTCGGCTGGCGGCTGCAGGACAACACTTCTTTCGTGCGGGAAGTCAGCGGCATCAGCATGACGACACCCGACCGGGGCTTCGAGCTCGGGCTCGAGCTGCCCGAGTGGTCCGCGCAGATCGACTACTCGCGCGGCCAGTCAAACATCTCGGTCGGTACGGGACACCAGGTCACGGGCCAGGTTGTCTGGGTGAAGCACGACTGGCGCGTTGGCACGGCCGCGTCCTTCACGCAGTCGGTGTTCGGCAACCGAAATGTCGAAGGCCTGTTCGCGGGGCTGAAGACCGGGCCGGTCGCGTGGCTCGGCGAGGTGGACCTCGTCCGCGACGCCGGCTTCCCCGAGGGCACGCGCACGTTCGCGGCCGCGCTCGCCGAAGCCGACTGGGCGCTCTATAAGGGACACAACCTCAAGGTCACGGCCGAGTTGTTCGATCCGGATCGGTCGGTCGCGAACGACCAGCAGGCGCGGTGGAGCATCCTCTACGAGTTCACGCCGATTCCGTTCGTGCAGCTGCGCGCGGGATTCCGGCGCTATCGCGGCATCCCCCAGAACGACCTCGACAACCGTCGACTGTCGTTCCTCGAACTGCACGTCTTCCTCTAGCCGAACGACTAGAGTGGTTCGAATCTGAACCGATAGCGGATCGCGAGCTGAACCTGCGTGTCGGTCGAGGCGACCGCCTGGCCGAATGAGGCGCGTGGCGGGAACTGGCTCTCGACCCGCAGCCACTCCGCCGCAAGTTCCCACTGCTCGGCGAGTCGGTGGAGGAGCGCAACCGTTAGCGCGTGGCCGGCCTCGTCCGAGGGCGCACCGTAGAAGCCGCTCGTCTGGAGCGTCGCGAAGCGGTCGTAGCGCACCGAGAATCGATTGCGGCCGAACTCGATGCTCGCGAGCCCGTACCAGGCGGAAAGGTCCATCAGCAATTGCGTTGGGCTGCCGTTCGGGCCGACGGCAGTCCGACCATCGAGATACTGGGCGGCGAACGTCAGCAGGTCGATCGGCTCCCAGCGCGCGCCGAGCGCATTGAAGCGCGTGTTCCAGCCCGCATAGCCTTCGAGGTTCGACGCAGCCGGGTCGGCGCGATTGTCGTAGTGGAGCGCCCGGACCTCGAGGCGCTCGTGATGGCGCCACGAAATGCCGCCGTACGCGCCTGGGTGCCCATCGAACTGGTAGTAGAGACCGGGCCGCGCCTCGCCGAGCGCGCCGAACGCGAACGACGGACGGTCCGTCAGCGCCCATCCGCGCTGCGCGATCACGGCACCGGCGCCCTCGTCCCAGCCGTAGACGCCACCCACCAGCGCGATGTCGCCGTGATAACCGTGCGCGCCGCCCAGCCAGCGCGCCTCGAGCTCGGCGCCAAGAACCCGGAACTCCTCGCCCACCCACGTGTTCACCGCCGAGGCGCTCAACGTGTACGGGCTGCTCCAGCCGAGCAGGCGATGCTCGAGCGAAACCGGCAGGTAGAACGCACCTGCCTTCAGCTGCCAGCGCACGGAGTTGCTCGGAAAGGGCCGCCATTGCACGAACGCCTCGGAGACCCCCGCGCCGTTGATGTCACCGTCATCGTAGGCATCGATCACCGCGGTGGCCGTGACCGTCTCTGAGATGCGTGCGCGCAGCGCCAAGGACGCCCGCCCGAGGCGGAGGCCATCGTGATCGTCGTCGAAACGCACGGGCCCGAGACCGCCGTACAGGTAGGACGGCGCCGCATCCGTGTGCACCAGTCGCAGGTCGATCAGGCCATCAAGCTGCAGTCGGTCGTCCGCGCGTGCGAGCCCTGACAGCAGCAGTGCGCCGAGCAGGCAGTGCCCGGCGCCGCGCATCAGTAGGCGTCCCATTCGGTCCGCCCCGGGCGCGGCGTCGGTGCGGCGAGGAGCGCCTTGCCGAGCGAGAAGGAGACGTCCGGGACCGGGCCCTCGCCCACGTCGATGCGTCGCTCGAGCGCGGGCGCCGCGTCGGCGAGCCGGGGCGACCAGATAGTGACTCGGTAGCTTCCGGGCGGGACGCCCGCGATGCGCGTCATGCCGCTCGCATCCGTCTCGCCGTGGTAGGGCGAGGCGGTCACGAGAATGTAGCCCACCATCTCGTCGTGGATGTTGCAGCCGAGCACGACGAGCCCGGCGGTTGCGAACTCGATTGGCGGATGGGCGGTTCCACGGTAGAGCGACAGCTGGAATCGCTTCGCGGGGGAGAACGAATACACCTGGTGACTGACGGAATCGTTGTTTGGGAATTCGACCAGCGTGCCCGTCTCGACGACGATGAGCTCAGGTACGAAATGCCGATTGCGCTGTTCCATGCGTGCAAGCGGCTTCTCGTGATGCCGCGCGGGCGCCGCCGAGCTCCCTTCCAGCACGACCGCCACGTCACCGACGGGCTTACCGTTCGCGCCGTGCACCTTGATGGTCACGTCCGCCGCAACGGCGAGACCTGCGCCCGCGAAGGCGAAGAACGTCAGCACGAGCAAAGCGGCTCGCGATGAGCCGCGGGGCGTCCGAACCGCGCGACGATCGCCGGATCTCACTGGCATTTACGGAGAATACGCGCATCCGTGCGCGCACCGGTAGGGACAGCCCGCACTTTATCCATGTCCTACACACCTCGATCGAGGTGCCCGGCGCGACGGAGTTCACGGATCCACCGTGCGCACGTCCGTCGTGCGGCTGCGGACGTTCAGGTTATCCCCGCATGTGAATCCGGGTGCCGCGGACGCGCGCGGAGTTGGTTCAAATTTTGATCCGTGGCCGGCGCACGGCAGCAATGGCTTGCCGCATCGGTCGCGGGTCGGACCCGGCCTGTCATCGTGCGTCGTGCCGGTTCGCGCGCGACCCCCACACAGTCGTTGCGCGAATGCCCGCGTGCCGGCGCGCGCCACACGTGGCAACGCCTAACGCATTGATATCACTCATGGTTATTGCACTGCGATTCCGGACCCCTCCTCACGGCTCGGTCTGCGCGCCCTGCCCCGCGATGCACTCGGTTGCCGCTGCGATTGCGCATTTGCCAACCGCGCACGCCTGAAATTGTCCGCATTACGTCTT
>CAYNCY010000112.1:0-9585 GCA_964395195.1 uncultured Steroidobacteraceae bacterium | reverse complement strand
CTGATCTCTTTACTAAGGGCGGACCACAGGAAGATCAAGGCACTGTTCCAGCAGTTCGAGGAGCAGACAAAGAGCGGCTCCGCGGAAGACAAAGCCGAGCTCGTCACTCTGATTTGCGACGAGCTGACGGTCCATACACTGGTCGAGGAGGAGCTCTTCTATCCTGCCGTGCGCGCCCGGATCGGCGACGACTACCGGATGGACGACGCATTGATTGATCACGCGGGCGTTAAGGAGCTGGTAGCGCAGCTGCGCGCAATGACCCCAGAGGATGACCAGTACGACGCCAGGGTGACTCTGCTGGGCGAGGAGATTCGGATCCACGTCGAAGGCGAGGAGGGAGAGATGTTTCCCGAGGCTCGCAAGGCAAAAGTCGACACGGGATCGCTCGGCCTTGAGATGTGCGCGCGCAAGGTTGAGCTCCTGCAGAGTCTCGGGCGAGGCGATCCGCGGGCGAACGCTGGAGCGGCGGCGCGCGAATCAGCCGCGGCCCGGGCTTGACACCGCTCGCGGTGGTGGTCGGCTTGCGAGTGCGGGTGACGGCCGACGGGCGCGGCCTACCCGGGCTTCGGCCTTACACCGACCGCCTCGTCGAGGTTTCATTGCGATAGTGGCGTCGCCGTCCGCTCCACGGCTACGGACGCCGTGCTGGAAGTCGTGCGTACTGCCGCGGGAAGATCACGCGAAACGTCGTGCCCTCGCCGATCGAGGTCTCGAGCTCAAGGCTCGCATCCAGCAACTCGCACAGCCGTTTGACGATTGACAGCCCGATGCCTTCGCCGCCCAAATCGCGGGCCGGGGCGTGCGATGACTGCGAAGGCAACGTCTGAGCGGGCTGAAGCTGTCCGCGGGCTTCGCCCGCTTGGCCGACCTGTTGCTCGAGCTCGTGAGCCTCGTCAGTCGCCCGTTTCAGAACGCGTTCGAGCGGCGCTGAGGTCGCGGGGTCGAGGCCGGATCCAGTATCCTGGACGCAGAGAATCCACTGCTGCCGGTCCCCCATGTTGCGGTCGGCCCAAGTCACCCGGATACCGCCGCGTTCGGTCGCCTTGATCGCGTTGGTGATCAGGTTTTGCGTGATACGCTGAATCTTGACGGGGTCGCCGTCCACGACGAGCCGCTCAGCTCCATCCGTCTTGAAGAACAGGTTGCGCTGTGCCGCGACCGCTCGCAGGGGCTCGCAGAACTCTCTGAGCATGGCCGCTGCATCGAACTCCACGAGCTTGCGTTGTTCCTGCCCGGCCTCGAGTCGAGCCAGATCCATGAGGTCTGCGAGCAGATCACGCAGTGACGTCGTTCCTCTCTGCAACACTTGTGACATTTGGACGCGAGCCGCCTCTGGGACGCCATCCCGCTCCAGCACGGATGCGGCATTGGTCACGACGCCAACGGTGCTGCGCAAATCGTGGGCCGCTTCGCGCCAGCGCTGGGCGCGCTCCTTATCGTCGGCTTGCAATTGCGCTAGAGCCTGCTCGAGATCGCGCAGGCGACCGGCGGCTTCGATCTGCTGAAAGCGCGCGTAGCGTGCGGCGCTCTCGCAAACCCCGTCGCCACAGAGCCGCGCCAGGGCACGTCGGGCGGTACGCATGACGGCCGGATCGCCAGGCCGTCGTTCGTCGGCGAAGCGCTCAAGTTCGTCGAGCAGGCACAAGTGCAAGTGGGCCCACTCACGCATGGTCTCCGACTGATTGTATCCTTGCTGCCAGCGATGCAATCCATGCTCCGCGGCGCTCTTCTTTTCCTCGGCACTCGCCTCATTCTTATCCGCCATGCTTTCCGCGCGGAGCCGGTGTTCGAATGCGTCGAGCAGCTGCGGAATGTGATCGTAGAACTGCGCCCGTGAAATCGACGACGCGGTCGTAAGCTCCGGATCGTCGCCGACGAGACGGTGCCACGCGCGGAGGATCTCCGGTCGCCGCTGTGCGAGTCGCTCGGCCAGCCCGTGCAAGTCCTCGCTACCGGATGTCATGGATGGCGCCCTCCGAGCTCAATTGCGTTCCCCGATCCGAACAATACGATCCCCGTCCCCATCTCCCTCTTGGGACGGGACCTGCGCTTCGGGAAGTTTACCGGACGCGGGACCACGGTCGAGTCCGGCCCGGACGCCGGAGGCCGGAAGCCGGAAGCCGGAGGCCGGAGGCCGGAGGCCGGAGGCCGGCGAGATTGACTGCATTGCTGCGCCGCCAAAAGAAGGCCCCCGTTGCACCCGGCCACAAGAAAACGCGGATTCATCCTGGACCCTGCACGGGCGCTCCTAGAATGCTCCGGCAGCCGGTGAGCTACTCCGCCGGTTCGCGGTATCACTGAAGCCATTAGTGGAAGTATTCACCCTGAACCAACTGATGCGCCACGACCCTTGGAGCTGCTTCCGCGACTCCAGGACGCGATCAACCGCGCCATCGGAGACCTGACCGAGAACGACGGCAGCGCCGCGACGGCAACCTGGGCCCAGGCGGTCGACAGCCCTGACCGACAGGGCCGTTTCGAGCTCTACCTCGACTTCCCCGGACTCGTTCCTCGCAAGACCGAACTGACGCTCTCGGGTGATCGGCACGAGACCGTCTCAGGCGCTCGCGGAGGGAGCCTCCAGCACCGCCGCACCGAACGTGGCTAGGGACGTTTTGCCGCCGGTTCGTCCGGTCCGACACCGGCGATCGCGACGACGTTCAGGCGACCGGCAAGAAAGGCGTTCTGACCGGGACGATTCCGAAGCAGGCGAAAGGACTGCCTAGCCAAATCCAGATCGCCGCCTGGTACGCGATGGGCGTCGAACGCCGGGTAGCAGACGTCGAGTCGGCGACGCGGCGGTCGCACGAGAGCCTCGGCACCGGACAATGCTGGCGAGTTGGCCTACACCCGCTAGGAACCCGCCTACGCAGGCTGGGGAAGTAGGCGGGCGTGCGAGGGCCCGACTCGCGCTTATGGTCGCGCTTCGCCATCTAGGACCGCGACCCGCATTCCACTTCCATCTGCAGAAGGATGCACGCATGAGCTCCAAGAGCACGAATCGAGACAAGAATCCCGATGACGCGATTTCCATGCTGGTGGCCGACCACAAGAAGGTCAAAGCGCTGTTCGGAGAGTTCGAGGACCTGAAGGCAAGCGGATCAAAGGCGGAGAAGGCCGCCTTGGTCAAGCGGATCTGCGACGAACTGACCATCCATGCGTCCGTCGAAGAGGAGATCTTCTATCCCGCAGTTCGTGCCGGCATCGATGACGACGATCTCATGGACGAGGCACTGGTCGAGCATTCCAGCGCGAAGGAACTGATCGCTCAACTGCGCGCGATGAGCCCGGGGGACGACCGCTACGACGCTAGGGTTACGGTGCTTGGCGAGCAGATCGAGCATCACGTGAAAGAGGAGGAAGGAGACATGTTCCCGAAAGCCCGCAAGGCCCAGGTCGATACCGACACGCTCGGTCTCGAGATGAGCGCGCGCCAGGCGGAGCTCCTCGAAGAACTCGGCCTCGAGGATCCGCAGGCGGGCACCACCACCGACTCCCGCGACTCCAACCGCGCGCGAACGTAATCCGGACTTGGGATCGGTTATCCGGCGGTGCGGGCGATGCGAGCCGGCCGCCGACACTGACCCCGGCAACGCACTGAGGACGCGGCTGCAACCGAGCCATCGGAGGCCCTATGAGACAAGGTTGTGAGCCACGTGACGTCGCGAATGGAGGTGCCCCCGAGCGATCCGATTGAGGGGCATGGCCGACCGGCACTCCTTGGGGTGGTCAGCCGGAACCGTTGGGCCGGCTGCGCGGAGTCGCCAACTTTGACAGCACGGCGTCCAAGTCGAGTGGCGAAAGCGCCCACTAAACTATCCGCGTCGGCGGTGGAGCTTGAAATAGCGGAGTCCGCCTGCGCGCATGACGTCGAGCGGGTTTGCTTCCTGCTGCTTTAGATCCGGCAAGCCGGATTCCACGTCGGAATCGGTGCTTTCGGCGCGGCCGTCTCGTCGCTCGCGTACCTGAGCCGTCTGCCCGACGATATTCTGAAGGCCGACGGCACCTCTGTGCAGGAAGTCGACCGCGGTGGACAATCCTTCATCGGCGCTGCGCTCGATTTAGCCCGGAAGCTCGGTCTCGAGGCGATTGTCTCGAGCGTCGAGACTCCGGAGCACGCCGAACAAGTTAGGGCTATCGGTGCCACATTGCTGCAGGGAGACTACTTCGCCTGGCCACTGCGGGCCGCGTTACTCGACGCATGGCACCGGGACTTCGCTGCGCCGCGTACGACGACCACCCATCGCGTCGCCCTCCGCGCGCGAACTGAAAGTGCATCGCTAGGAGCAGTGCTGGTCGGTCGTGGGGAGGCGAATCGCCACCTGCGACGGAAGGTAGCCCGACGGGAAATTCACGAGCTTCGCGATGAGTCCGGCGGACATCTCGACGCCGGCCGGAACCAGCAGCGCACCCTGGGCGGAATGGATTTCGGTGGCCGTGATCATGCCTGGGCGCAATTGCTCGATTCTCATTTGAGTGGAGGGACCCGATTCCGCAGGTCGGCTCACCCCAAGTACATCGAGGAGCGCATCGCAGGTCGCGCCATCGAAGTCCGCCCGCCGCAACTGAAATAGTCGGAGAGCAACGGACTTGCTCTTGCTCGTCCGTTCGAGCGCCTCGTAAGCTAGCACCACGCGTAAAATCCGCGCGCCCGACGAGAGCTGGGGATCGTCGCTCGCACGGCTGGAGGCGAGGTCTTCGAGGAGCTCGGTCACCGGCTCGAGTCGCGGCACGTGCTTCGTGATTCCGGGGGCGAGCTTGAGCGCTGCCTCGATCTGCACGCGCTCCTGAACAGTCGTCGCCAAACCGCCGTAGACCTTCTTGGTCGTGACTTCGGGAAGGCTGATATATCCGAGTTGGCACAGGAGCGCGGCAGACTCGATCGGCCATCGTTCATCGATCTTCAGTCGCTCGGCGACGGACGACGCCAGAACCTTTAGGCGGCCCACGCGGCCGAATGCAACAGGATCTGCAATCCCAAGGACTTCCGTCAGCGCGCGAATGCAGCCTACAACCGTGCGCTGAAGGAGATCACGCTCGCTCGAAAGTAGCCGATGCTGCGCTACCGCGGCCATGAGCGCGCCGCGCAGGTCCTCCTGGGAGCACGGCTTCAGCAGAAACCGGAAAAGATTGCCCATGTTGACGGCGGCGGCTGCCACCTCGATGTCCGACGCGCCGGTCAGCAGGATTCGGGAGGTATTCGGATGCCGGACAGCGACCTCACCTAGGAACTCGGCGCCGGACATCTGCGGCATGCGCATGTCGGACACGACGACGGGAACGGACTCAAGCTGCTCCAGGAGAGCCAGCCCCGCGGCACCTCCGCTCGCGACGTGCACGTCGTATTCCCGGACAAGCATGAGCTTCAGGCTCGCGAGCACGTTCGGATCATCGTCGACACAGACGATTCTGGGCCGTATTGCAATCGCGGGCCGGGGTGCCTGGAACGAAGCTAAGTTAGCCATGGTCTTCTTGTACTCGCCTCAAATGGAGGTTGCCGACAACTCACCCTTCGGACGTTGAGTGCCGGGGCGAGGAAGGGTGATCCAGGAGCAGATAGCGACACCGATACGGCCGTCGCGGATTGGCCATGCTAAGCCGCCGTGAGGACCTGCAGTGCACGGACTCGCCGAATGCAGGGAATGACTTAGATCTAGTCCGGCAGCGCGCGCGCATTCTCCGTAGGGAGCATGCTCCTTTCCGACCGCGGGATGCGGCACGTTGTTATTAATCAAGGAACGAAATGCAACCCACCGGCATGTCCTCGCAGCGTTGCTCGACGGCACTCAAGAATCTCCGGTTCAAACTCTCGTCAAAGCACTTCTCCGGACCAGTCGATCCTGCCGCCAATGACGATACCGGGCAGCACTCCGACGAACTTCGCGAGATTCAGGATGACCTGCGCCTTTACATCGGGCTACGCAATGCTAGAACACCGGGCGGTCGCATGAGCGCTGTCGAGCGCGACGTCTACTATCCGGCAATCGTTGGGATTCTCACGCTCCTCGAGTCCGCGGAACGGTTCATCGATGCTGAAGGCCGCCCGCTGATCGTCCAGGCGCGCGCGCTCGCCGACCTAGCCATTGCCAAGGTTCTGGCGCGCACTCAGTCGGACTGGCGCCTGCACCGCTGACCAAAGAGTCGCGCGTGGCGCTAGACGCGCCAGCGGCCTTCGCGAGGTGTCGCCCGGTGACCCTTAACCGGAACAGCGGCAAATGACGCTGTCTCGCGCCAACTACGGATCCCCACCCGATGCCCCTCCCCGATTGGAAGCACGCTCCTCTTTCGATCCGCGCGATTACGGCCGTGGTCGCGTACGGGTGTGCTGTCGCGATGCTCGGCGCTCTTGGGGCTGGCGCGATCGCAGCCCGGACCGCATCCCTGCGGTTAGCGGAAGACCTCGGCACGCTCTCGATCCAGGGCAAGCTCTCGTCATCCGCTCTCGCGTTGCGACTGGGGGAAACCCTGGAGATTGGCGCCGCGACCGAGCCACGGAGATTGGCCGCTTCGCCCCCGCTTCGAGATGTCGCATCAGCGGACCTCGCCTCCCGCGTGGGTTGCGACTTCGGCCTCGTCGCGGCTCTGTTCGCGAGTCGCTGGACCATCGTATGCGGCGAGGACGCCGTCGATGGCAACGCGGCCGGTACGCTCGGTGTTCCCGTCATTCGATTGTCTCTGGCTTCGACGCGGCTTCGCAGCCCGGTTCTGCTGGCGGCGGCCACGGGTGCCGGCGTCGCGACGATCGCTGCACTGATGAGTCTCTGGATTGCGCGCCGACTATGGCGGCGTATGGACGACGTATGGCCGTCGATACTCGACGAAGCGGGCGTCGCGACATGGATTGTCGATGTCCGGAGCGACCTGCTGCAGACGAACGAGTGCTGGAACCGGATGCTGGGCTACACTCGCGCCACCGCTCCTGCAACGCTTTGCGCGGCCACGGACCTCATCCATCCAGACGATCCATCGCGGATCCAGGAGGCCTTGGTAGCTGCCGGCGCCAGGAACACGTCGCCGGCATTCGCGGACGAGTTCAGGATGCTGCGCGGAGATGGCAGCTATCGGTGGCTGCTTAGCCGCGCCACAGTCGTGGCGCCAAAGCTCTGGATCGGTCAGGGACGAATCGTCGGCATTAACGCCGACATCGAAGACAGAAAGCTCGCCGAAACAGACAGCTTACGAAGAACCGCATTCCTAATGTCCGTTCTTTCGTCACTGTCGAGTCAGGTCGCTGTGCTCGACTCCGGCGGCTGCATACTTCTGACGAACGACGCGTGGGCTGCATTCAGTTGCGAGCATGGCTCGCTCGCTGTGCGACCCTGCCAGGGTGACAATTATCTCGAGTGCCTTTCGGATATCAGCGGACCAGACCGTGCGATTGCGAAGGCACTCTGGTCCGGACTCAGGCATCTGCTCGATGGCGACAGCGCGCCAATTGAAAAGGAGTACAAGGCGTCGCGCGCTGGCAAGGAGTTCGTGTTTTCGTTACGGGCCCAGGCCTTCAATGTACCCGATGGACGGCGTGTAACGATTGTGAACCACGACGTCACCGAAGTTCGGGCCGCCGAGAAGCAGGTGCAGGAGAGCGAGAAGCGTCTGCGATTCATTGTCGAGCGGTCCGGAGACTCGATCTGGGAAGTGGATGTACCGTCGGGAGCAGTAACGCGCTCTCCACAACTGGCGGCGATCCTGGGCCTGGCAGGAAGCAATGAGCTCGGCCCCGACAGTCCCTCGTTCTTCCGTCGCGTTCATCCCGACGACATTCAACGCACTCTCGCGGCCTACGAAAGTGTTCTGCGTGGCGATACGGACACTTGCGCCATCGAGCAGCGGCTACAGCACGCCGATGGAACGTGGCGCTGGTTGATGACGCGAATCTGTTCCGTCAGCCGCGACGAACAGGGACGCGCCGTCCGAGTCGTCGGCGTGCATTCAGATATCTCGCAGCTAAAGGAGGTCGAAGCCGTGTTGCGCGCACAGGCCAATGACATCCGGATGCTGGCGAAAGTCGCAGAGCACACCACAAATGCCGTGCTCATCGTCAGCGCGCAGAATTCGATCGAGTGGGTCAATCGTGGCTTCGAGAAGTATACTGGCTTCGCTCTGGAGGAAGTTCTAGGAAAGACTCCAGTTGAAGTCCTGCACGGGCCGGATACCGACGCGGAAGTCGCAAAGACAATCGAAGATCGATTGATCGCCGGTCACTCGGTGCATGTGCGCATTCTCCACTACCGCAAGGACGGCACGCCCTTCTGGAGCGCGTTGGAAGTCCAGCCGGTTACAGCCTCCGACGGGACCCTCGAGCACTTTGTCGCGGTTATCGAGGACCTCACGCACCGAGAGCGCCTCGAAGCGGACCTTCGCCTATCGCAGAAGCTCGAGTCCGTGGGTCAGCTGGCGGCTGGCATAGCGCACGAGATCAATACTCCCATTCAGTTTATTGGCGACAGTGTGACGTTCCTCGCCGAGGCGTGGAGGGATGTTGAACGGCTTGTCGATGGCACTCGCGGGGGCGTGGCTCTCGGCATGACCGCCGGGGAGCCGCCGGATGACACGGTCCGAAACAATATCGACACGTCCTTCATTCTCGAGAACTTTCCGGAGGCGATCGCTCGCGCGCGTGACGGTGTGCGACGCGTATCCGACATCGTGCGGGCGATGAAGGAGTTTGCTCATCCTGCGCACGGACATTTCTCGGGAGCCGATCTGAATCACGCGATCGGGAACGCGCTGGTGGTGTCACGAAATGAGCTTAAGTACAGCGGCTCCGCGCATTTCGACGGTGGTGATATACCCTCCGTCACGTGCCGGATCGGCTCCATAAACCAGGTCCTGCTAAATCTCATCGTCAACGCAGCGCATGCGCTCGCCGACGCCCGGCACACGCCGGAGACAGGGCAATTGACCGTTCGCACGCGCGTCGAGGACGGCTGGGTCGTGGTGGCGATCAGCGACAATGGTGCCGGCATCCCCGACGCGATTCGTGAGCGAATCTTCGATCCTTTTTTTACCACCAAAGAGGTCGGCCGCGGCACCGGGCAAGGCCTCGCGATCGCGCGCGCAATCGTCGTCGATCAGCACGGTGGGCGCATTACGGTAGACTCGCACGAGGGCGCCGGAACAACCTTCGAGGTCTGGTTGCCAATTGACGGACCCTCCACTGGCGGCGTAGAGCCGCTGCCGGCGAGCGCCGCGTGATTTCCCACGGGATATCGCAACAGGCCCGGCTTCGGACTCGACCCGGAAGTCTGCCGTTCGCGGCGATGGGCGAGTCGCGAGTGCGAACTGGCTCCGCGCTTCTGCCTCACTCTACGTCGCGAAGCCGACGGTTGTTGCTTCCTGACGGGGCATGGCCGGCGGGCCGCCGAAGAGCCGGTTGCAGCGCGCTAGCTGCGCTTTCACTGCATGCTTGAGCGACCCACCGATGCGACGCCTACGCCGTCCCTCGCTGAGCGCTCGGACCCGGCGTTCGCGAGTCTTCTAGAAGCGGTCGATGGCCCGGCGATTGAAGCACATCCCGATACAGTATTTGGCCTCTGGCCCGACCTAACGCTCGCATACATGAACCCGGCGTGGTTCTCG
>CAYNCY010000111.1:0-9622 GCA_964395195.1 uncultured Steroidobacteraceae bacterium | reverse complement strand
CGTCGTGCTCGCGGCCGCCGCCGCCGCGGTTCCGAAGGGCCTGCTCGCGGCCCTTCGGGATGGCGATGTGGCGCGAACCCGCGCACTCCGCGCCGGGCGCGCCGGGCTCTGGCACGCGGGTGGACTGCGCGGTCGCCCGGCCGGCGTCACGCGCGGCGCACCCGGCCCGCGACGGCGCCTCAGCGTGCTCGACACCTTGCGGGCGGCGGCGCCCTGGCAGCGGCTTCGGCGCCAGGCGCGCGCGGCCGGTGGCACCGCGGGACCCAGGTTCGAGGTGCGCGGCGATGACTTTCACGTCCGGCGGTTCAAGTCGCGCGCCGAGACCACGACGATATTCATCGTCGATGCGTCCGGATCGACGGCGATGCACCGGCTCGCGGAGGCGAAGGGAGCGGTGGAGCTCCTGCTCGCGGAGTGCTACGTGCGCCGCGACCGCGTCGCGCTGATTGCGTTTCGCGGTCGCGGTGCCGAACTCCTGCTGCCACCGACGCGCTCGCTCGTGCGCGCCAAGCGCAGCCTCGCGGAGCTCCCCGGTGGCGGCGGGACGCCGCTCGCCGCCGGCCTCGATGCCGGTGTCGCGCTGGCGGCGAGTGTTGCGCGCCGCGGCGGGACGGCGACGCTGGTCGTGCTCACGGACGGGAGCGCGAATGTCGCGCGCGACGGCAGGCCCGGGCGCGCGCGCGCGGAGGCGGATGCGCTCGCCGCTGCCCGAAGCGCCGCTCTGTCGGGCATTGCCGTGATCTTCGTCGACACCTCCGCCCGACCGCAGCCGCTCGCGGTTCGGCTCGCTGCCGCGATGCGTGGGCGCTACCTCGCGCTGCCGCGGGTCGATGCGGCCTCGTTGTCGCGCGCCGCGCGCGTCGCAGCGCCCGCGCGCCGCTGAGACGCGGCTCCGGTCGCGAGCCATGCCCGCCATGACTCCGCCGCTCGACTGGCAGCGCGACGGTAGCGACTGGCCCAATCGCGCCGCGAGCCGCTTCGTCACCGCCGGCGGCGTGCGCTGGCACGTCCAGCAGCTCGGCGCGGGCGAGTCGATGCTGCTTCTGCATGGCACCGGCGCCTCGACCCACAGCTGGCGTTCGCTCGCGGCGCCGCTCGCGGCGCGGTACGCGCTGGTGGCGCCGGATCTTCCCGGTCACGGGTTCAGCAGTGCGCTTCCGGACGGCGCGCAGACGCTCGCCGGCATGGCGGCCGCCGTGCGCGCGCTCCTCGATGCGCTCGGCGTGCAGCCGACGGCCGCGGTCGGCCACTCCGCCGGCGCGGCGATCCTCGCGCGCATGGTCCTTGACGGCGCGATCGCGCCGCGCCACCTCGTCAGCCTCAACGGCGCGCTGTTGCCATGGCGTGGCCTGCCCGCGGCGCTGTTTTCACCGCTTGCGCGGCTGATGGCCGCGAGTGACCTGGTCCCGCGGCTGTTCGCGTGGCGCGCGGCCGACCGGGCGGCCGTTGAGCGGCTGGTCGAGGGCACCGGGTCGCGGCTCGATGCGCGCGGCGTTGAGCTCTACGCACGCCTGGTCCGCGCCCCTGCGCACGTCGCCGGCGCGCTCGCGATGATGGCGAACTGGGACCTGGGTCCGCTCGAGCGCGACCTGCCGCGCCTCGCGGTTCCGCTGCTGCTCATCGTCGGCGAGAACGATCGCACCGTGTCACCCGCGCAGGCCAAGCGAGTCCGGCAGCTCCTGCCGACGGCGCGGATCGTGTCGCTGCCGGCGCTCGGGCACCTGGCGCACGAGGAAGACGCGGCGCGGGTCGCCGAGTCGATCCTGTCGTTCGCGGCCGGCCCGGAGGCGAGTCGCTGAGCGCGGCCGCCGTCGCGGCGGAACGGGCCTGCTAGACTCCCTCGCCATGTGTGCCGCGGTCAACCCATCGGCTCCGCCGCGCAAAGCGCCGCACGCCGTCGTCATCGGCAGCGGCTTCGGTGGCCTCGCCGCCGCCGTGCGCCTCGGCGCGCGCGGCTATCGCGTCACGGTCCTCGAGCGGCGCGATGCGCCGGGCGGTCGCGCCTACGTGCACCGCCAGGACGGATTCACGTTTGATGCGGGCCCGACCATCATCACGGCGCCCTTCCTGCTGGAGGAACTCTGGCAACTCTGCGGCCGCAGGCTCGCCGACGACGTCGAGCTCAGGGCCCTGTCGCCGTTCTACCGCCTCAGGTTCGACGACGGGACGGAACTCGATTGCGCGGCGGACGAGGCGGAATTCCGTGCATCGATCGCGCGCCTGGCGCCAGCGGACCTCGACGGCTTCGACCGTTTCATGCGGCTGAGCGAACAGGTGTACCGGATCGGCTTCGAGCGCCTCGCCCACGTCCCGTTCGGTTCGTGGCGCGACATGGCGCGACTCCTCCCGGATCTCCTGCGCCTGAAGGCGCACCGTTCCCTGCACGCGGTGGTCGCAGCGCACGTCACCGACCCGAAGCTGCGCTTCGCGCTCAGCTTTCATCCGCTGTTCGTTGGCGGCAACCCCTTCACGACGACATCGATTTACGCCCTCATCGTCCACCTCGAGCGTCGCTTCGGCGTGCACTTCGCGATGGGCGGGACGGGTCGTCTCGTCGACGGGCTTGTCGCGCTGATCGCGGGGCAGGGCGGCCAGTTGCGCTTCGGTACCGAGGTGACCGAGATCCTGACGCGCGGCCGCACCGCGGTCGGGGTGCGACTCGCCTCCGGCGAGGCGGTGCCCGCCGACGTCGTCATATCCAACGCGGACGCCGCGTACACGTACGGGCGGCTGCTGCCGGCGGCGGTGCGCCGGCGCTGGACCGACCGGCGACTCGCGCGGGCGCGCTACTCGATGAGCGCGTTCGTGTGGTACTTCGGCACGCGGCGGCGCTACGAGGACGTTCCGCACCACACGATTCTGGTCGGGCCCCGTTACCGCGAGCTCCTCGAGGACATCTTTGAGCGCCGCGTTCTGGCGGAGGACTTCAGCCTCTACCTGCACCGCCCGACGGCGACGGATCCGTCGCTCGCGCCGCCCGGCTGCGACGCGTTCTACGTGCTCGCCCCGGTGCCGCACCTCGGCTCCGGCACCGTGTGGCGCGACCGCGCGGAGCCCTACCGACAAGCCATTGCGCGGCGCCTCGCCGAGACGGTACTACCCGACCTCGACCGAAACGTCGTAACCTCGCGCGTCATGACCCCGCAGGATTTCCAGGACCAGCTTCTGTCCTACCACGGCGCCGCGTTCGGGCTGCAGCCCATCCTGACGCAGAGCGCGTGGTTCCGGCCGCACAACGCGAGCGAGGACGTCGACCGACTGTACCTGGTTGGCGCCGGCACCCACCCCGGCGCGGGTCTCCCCGGCGTGCTGTCCTCGGCGCGCATCCTTGATCGGGTCGTCCCCGATGCCGACGCGGCCGGCTGAGCGCGTTCGCGCGACCGATGCCGAGCGCGCGGCGTGCCGCGCGCTGCTGGCGGAGGGCTCGCGCAGCTTCCACGCCGCCTCGCTGCTGCTGCCGGGCGCGGTGCGCCGCCCCGCGACGGCGCTCTACGCGTTCTGTCGCGTCGCGGACGACGCCATCGACCGGGCGGCGCCCGGCGATGCGCCGCTCGCGGAACTCCACGAGCGGCTGACGCGCATCTATGCCGGAGATCCGGCGCCGATCGCGGCCGATCGCGCCTTCGCCGACGTCGTGCACGACCACGGGATCCCCGTGGAATTGCCGAGGGCGCTGCTCGAGGGATTCGAGTGGGACGTCGTCGGGCGCGAATACGCGACCATCGCCGAACTCAACGCCTACGGCGCGCGCGTCGCCGGCACGGTCGGCGCGATGATGGCGCTCGTGATGGGTGCCCGCTCGGGCACGGTGATCGCGCGGGCCTGCGAACTCGGCGTTGCGATGCAGTTGACCAACATCGCGCGCGACGTCGGTGAGGACGCGGCGGCGGGCCGCCTCTATCTGCCGCGCAACTGGCTGCGCGAGGAGGGCATCGACCCGGAGGCGTGGCTCGCGCGCCCGCGGTTCAGCGCGCCGCTCGGGCGCGTGATCGCGCGGCTGCTGGCGACGGCGGAGGTCCTCTACGGAAGCGCGGCGCCCGGCATTGCCGAGCTCCCGGTCGGTTGCCGCCCGGCGATGCACGCCGCGCGGCGAATCTATGCGCAGATCGGTCGGGAAATCGAACGCCGGGGCTGCGACTCCGTCTCGGCGCGCGCCTGCGTGCCCGGTCGCCGCAAGGCGGCGTTGCTCGGCCGCGCGGTCCTCGATGCGCTCGCCCCCGGTGCAGGCCACGCCGGCGCCGCGCTGGCAGAGACTGATTTCCTGGTCGAAGCCGCAGCGGCGGCCGTCAAGGCGACCTCCGCGGCGGCGCCCGGGATCGACGGGCAGGTGGCGTGGGTGCTCGATCTCTTCGAGCGGCTCGAACGTCGCGACCGCGCGCTCGAGCGCCGCGGCCCCGTGCGACTGGCTGCCTCCTGAGCGACGCGTGAAGTCCCACTGGGCCGGCCTGATCGAGTTCTTCGTGGTCCTCGCCTTCGCGCTTTGCTGGGCGGTGCTCGAGCTTGCCTGTCTGCGGCTCGACCGGCAGAAGGCGGAGCGGGAGCGGGCGGCGCGCGAGCCGCGCGCGGACTGAGGCCCGCTCAGCCGCGGCGGCGCGGCATCCGAAAGGGCAGCAGGCACCTGACCCAGTTCTTCCCGAAGCGGTCGAGGGACAGGCTCTCGTGGATGCCCGTCACGTCCGCGCCACGCAGGCGGGACTCGATCAGCGAGCGCGCGTAGAACGGGCCGTCCTCGAGGGTCCTCAGCACCCGCGCGCGCGACTCGCTGCGCGTGGCCCGCGCGATGCCCCAGCGCGAGGCGGGGAGCGCTACCACGGCCGGCGGCTCGAGGTGCGTCAGTGCGCCGGTGCGATCGATGCCGAGCGCGAGCGACAGGCGCGGCGCCCTCAGCCGCTCGACCTCGTACAGGACCGTCGTGTCGCAGGACAGGTTCGCGCGCGACCACTCCCAGCGACTGAACGCCGTTTCCAGCGGTGCCGCGCCCGAGTTCGAGTCGCAGTATCCCCGGCCGCGCCAGCGCAGCCCGGGCTTCGCGAGGTCGACCTCCACCGTCGCGCGCGGAGCGATCGGCCACCACGCGTGCTCGCCGGCCGCGTCCAGCTCGACGCGGTGCGGCGTCAGGACGTCGGGGTGCAGGCGGACCTCGCCCCGGATGCGCGTTGGCAGCGGTGCGGTGACTTCATCGAGGCGCACGATGAGTGCGTCGCGCTCCCAGGCAAGCGAGCTCGGGCCGATGACGAGCGCCTCGGGCTCGCGGACCACCGACCCGCGGCCGCGCTCGGTCATCGCCCAGCGGTGTCCGCCCGCGCCGTAGAGCGCGACGTTGACGGCGCAGTGCGCGAGAGGATCTGCTGCGCCGCGCTGTCGCGACCAGGCGTAGTACGGCGAGAACACGCTGCCGACGAAGGCGATCAGCGTCAGTCCGTGGCGCCCATCGTCACTCAGCGCGTCGAGGTACCACCAGACATAGCCACCTGCAGCGACCGCGGTGTCGAAGCGCGGTCCTCGCACAGGCTCGCCGCCGCGAGGCGTCCCGACAGTGCCGCCATCGGCAGACCCGGACCCGGATGGATGCTGCCGCTCGCGAGATAGAGCCCCGCGATCGGTCCACGCACGCCCGGCCGACGGAACGCCGAGCGCCATCCCGCCGACGCCGCTCCGTAGAGTGCGCCCCCGCTCCCCGGAAACAGGCGATTGAAGTCCGTCGGTGTCGTCGCATGGATCCCCTCCGGCGCCGCCTCGAGCTCGAGGCCGCAGCGGCGCAGGCCCGCTCGCATCCGTGCTTCGCATTGTTCGGTCTCCCCTCGGGTGAATTGGCGCCGATCCCCGCAGGCGGGCGCATTGACGATGCAGAACAGCCGCTCCGTACCGGCTTCGGGGCCGCCGCCGGTCGCGTCACGGTCCTGCGCACAGACGTACACCGTAGGCGCGGACGGAAGTTCGGAGCGGGCGAGCTCGGCGAACTCGCGCCGGTAGTCTCCCGAGAAAAAGACGTTGTGGTGCACGAGCGGGAAGCCACGTGCCGCACCGAGCACGGCGAAGGTCATCGCCGAGAGCGAGCGCTCGCGCGGCGGCAGCGGCCGCAGGCGCGCGGCGAGCGCCCGGCCGAACAGACCGCCGGCCAGCGCGCCCAGGTCGGCATTCAGGATCACGGCGGAGGCGGTCACGCGCTCGCCGCTCGAGAGAACGACGCCCGCGACGCGCCCGCGAGTGACGGTGAGCTCCGTGGCCTGTGTGCGGTAGCGAAACGTCACGCCGTGCGAGCGCGCGAGCGATTCCAAGGCGAGCGCGAGCCGGCGCATGCCGCCACCCACGAGCCAGACGCCGCGCTGCTCGACGTGCGCGACCAGCATCAAGGTCGCCGGCGCCGCGAACGGCGAGGATCCGCAGTAGGTCGCATAGCGCCCGAACAGCTGCTGGAGCCGTGGATCGCGGAAGTGCTGGCCGAGTGCGCGCCACAGCGTCGTGAAGGGGGCGAGCCCGAAGAGCGCGCCGAGGCCCTGCACGCCGGCGGCGCGGCCGAGCCCGAGGATGCTGGGCGCGGCGCTCCCGAGGAACGGCCGCTCGAGCATCCGGTAGATCCGCGCGGCGCGCGCGACGAAGTCGAGGTAGCCGCGCGCCTCGCCCGGGCCCGCGAACGCGCCGATCGCATCGGCGGTGCGCGCGGAATCGGCGTAGAGGTCGAGGCGCGAGGACGCGTCCCAGGCGTGGCGGGCGAGCAGCGTGGCGGGCGTCAGCACGAGGTGTTCCTCGAGCGTCGTGCCGGCGGTCGCGAAGATTGAATCGAAGACGGGCTTCAGCGTCAGGACCGTCGGGCCCGCGTCGATCTGCGCGCCGCCGACGTTGAGCTCGCGCAGCTTGCCGCCCGCTCCCAGTGCACGCTCGATCACCGTGACCGGCAGACCCTGCGCGGCGAGGTCGACGGCCGCGACGAGCCCGGCGATCCCGGCGCCGACAATCACCACCGGATCTGCGGCCACGTTGCGTCGACTCCGGTGGGCGTTGACCCGGTGAAATGTCGTGTCTATAGTAGATTACAGAGTGAACTGACAAGCAATCAAGACACTTTAGGGGTCCGCCGTGGATGTCGCGACGCGAATCGAACGAACGCTCGCCCACGCGGTTGCGCGCGCCGCCGGTCCCGGCGGACCGCCCGGCCTCGCGGCCGCCCTGCACTACGCCGTGTTTCCGGGTGGCGCGCGGATCCGCCCGCGGTTGTGCATCGCCGTCGCGCGCGCCTGCGGCGACGAGCGACCGGCACTCGCCGATGTCGCCGCCGCCGCGATCGAGCTGATTCACTGCGCGTCCCTCGCACACGACGACCTGCCGTGCTTCGACGATGCCGCGACGCGTCGCGGCCGTCCGTCGCTGCACGCCGCGTTCGGTACGCCGACGGCCGTTTTGGCAGGCGATGCACTCATCGTGCTCGCATTCCAGACCCTGGTGCGTGCGGCCGAGCTCGCTCCGGATCGGCTCGCCCCGCTCGTGCTCATCGTCAGTCGCGCGACCGGCATGCCCGGCGGAATCATCGCGGGCCAGGCGTGGGAGTCGGAGCGCGAAGTCGACCTCGCGCGCTACCAGCGCGCCAAGACCGGTGCCTTGTTCGCAGCGGCGACCGCGGCCGGCGCCGCCGCGGCGGCGTGCGAGCCCGCCGAGTGGCATGCCTTTGGCGAGCGCCTCGGCGAGGCCTATCAGGTCGCCGATGACATCCGCGACGTCGCGGGCGAGGCCGCCGAGATCGGCAAACCCGTCGGCCGCGACCGCGCGCTCGGCCGACCGAATGCCGCCGGCGAGCTCGGGCTTGATGGTGCCGCGCAGCGTCTGCTCACGCTCGTCGAGGCGGCGCTCGAGGCGATTCCGAATTGCCCCGGGCGCCACGAACTCCGGGCGCAGATTCGTGCCGAGACCGCCGGCCTGCTGCCGCGAGCACTGGCTCGGCCCGCCGCGTGATCGACGCGGGCGACGCGGCGGCGGCGTCGTCGACGAACACCGACGCGAGATTGCCGCGGACCCCGGGCTGGCGCGAGCGCGTGCGCCAGGCGCGCGACCGGCTGCTCGCCGACCCGCGCTTCCAGCGCTGGGCAGCGGGCTTTCCGCCCACACGGGCGATCGCGCGGCGACGCGCCCGCGCGCTGTTCGACCTCTGCGCGGGCTTCGTCTACTCGCAGGTCTTGCTGGCGTGCGTGGAACTCGCGCTCTTCGAGCGCCTCGAAGCCGGCCCGCTGCGCGTCGAGGAGCTCGCGCGACTCTCGAACCTCGGCGTTGAACCCATGACCCGGCTGCTCGAGGCGGCGAGCGCGCTGCGGCTGCTTGAGCGGCGCGGCGAGGATCGGTACGGCCTCGGTGCGCTCGGCGCCGCGCTCCTCGGCAATCCCGCGGTGGCCGCGATGATCGAGCATCACCGGCTGCTCTACGCCGACCTCGCCGAACCCGTCGACCTCTTGCGCGGCACGCGTGGCGAGACCGCGCTCGGACGTTACTGGCCGTACGCGCGCGCGAGCGCGCCGGCGTCCCTGACTGCGGCGGAGGTCGAGGGCTATTCGACGCTCATGGCGACCTCGCAGGCGCTCGTTGCGCAGGACATCCTCGAGGCGTACCCGGTCGACCGGCATCGGCGGCTGCTCGATGTGGGCGGAGGCGAGGGTGCGTTCCTGGTCGCGGCGGCGCGGCGGGCGCCGTCGCTCGAGCTCGCGCTGTTCGATCTGCCCTCCGTCGCGCAGCGTGCCGGCGAGCACCTGCGCGAGCACGGCCTCGGGGCCCGCGCGCAGGTCCATGGCGGTGACTTTCGGCGCGACGACCTGCCGGGCGGTGCGGATCTCCTCTCGCTGGTCCGCGTCGTCCACGACCACGACGACGGGACGGTGCGCGCGCTGCTGGAACGCGCGCGCCGCGCGCTCGTACCGGGCGGAACACTGCTGATCGCCGAGCCGATGGCCGGGACGCACGGCGCGATGCCCGTTGGCGCGGCGTACTTCGGCTTCTACCTGCTGGCGATGGGCTCCGGTCGGTCGCGAACCCCGGAACAGCTGTCATTGCTGCTCCGCAGCACAGGCTTCGAAGCCGTCGAGGAACGAGCGACGCGCCGGCCGCTCCTCTGCCGCGTGCTCGTCGCCCGCGCCCGGTGACGCTCGAAAGTGTGAAGTAACATTGACAACGCAATGAGTCATAGTATCGTGACACTTATTCGGGGAGGCTCGACCGGCCACGACTCAAAAACGATGCAACCGTCCGCCACGCCACCGTCCTTCGACACGCTTGCCATCGTGATGCAGCAGCCCGAGCACGTCGTCCTCGACCGACTCGACCTGCAGCAGCCGGGCGCCGATGACGTCATCGTCGACGTCGAGTGGAGCGGAATCAGCACCGGCACCGAACGGCTGCTGTACTCCGGTCGGATGCCGGCCTTTCCGGGTCTGGGCTATCCGCTCGTTCCGGGTTACGAGTCGGTCGGGCGCATCGCGTTCGCGGGCGCGGAGTCGAAGCTGCGCATCGGCGATCGCGTCTTCGTGCCGGGAGCGCGCTGCTTCGGAGCGGTCCGGGGCCTCTTCGGTGGCGCCGCGGCTCGACTGGTTGTGCCTGGCGCCCGCGTCACCCCGTTCGATGAAGCGCTCGGCGAGCAGGGCGT
>CAYNCY010000110.1:3083-9648 GCA_964395195.1 uncultured Steroidobacteraceae bacterium | reverse complement strand
GCCTTCGTCTTGAGCCCGGCGGTGCTGCTGCCGACGTTCCTGCAGCAGCTGCAGGGCTACACGCCCGCGCAGGCGGGCGTCCTGATGGCCTCGCGCGGCATCTCCTCGATCTTCGCGATGTTCATCTCCGGCAAGCTCGTGACCCTCATCCAGCCCAAGCGCACGCTGCTGATCGGCATCGGGACGGTCACCGCCTCGATGTGGATGATGGCGGGCTTCGACATCGATACGCCGGCGAGCCAGTTCATCGTCGTCGGGCTCATCCAGGGCATCGGCATCCCGCTCGCGTTCATGCCGATCACCTTCGTCGCCTTCGCGACGCTCCCCGATTCGAGCCGCACCGAGGCGGGCGTGCTCCTGACCCTGATCCGGAACATCGGCGGCTCGGCCGGCATCTCGGTCGCGATCGCGCTCCTGTCGCGCTCGGCCCAGGTCAACATGAGCTACCTCGCCGAGTTCTTCACGCCCTACTCGTCCGATCGCTGGCAGGCGGTCGGGTCGCAGCCCGGCGCGAACGCGGCGACCGGGGGCCTGATGGGCGAGATCGGCAAGCAGGCGCTCGCGATCGCCTACTCGAACGACTTCCACGTGCTCGCCGCGGCGACGCTCCTGTCGGTGCCGTTCGTGCTGCTCCTCAGGAGTCCGCGCCGGCCGGCCATCGCGAAGGACGCCGCGAGTTCCGCGGTCGCCGACGCCGCGCACTGACGGCTACAATCCGCGCTCGTCCCCGGAGTCCCGATGCCCGACCTCTTCCTCGTGCGCCACGCGCAGGCGTCGTTCTTCAGCGCGAGCTACGACGAACTCTCGCCGCTCGGGCTGCAGCAGGCGACCGCCCTCGGCGAGCACTGGGCGCGCGCGGGAGTCGCGTTCGAGGCGGTCTACGTCGGCCCGCGCCGGCGCCATCGGCAGACGGCCGAGCGGGTGGCCGCGGCGTACGCCGAGCGCGGCCTCGCCTTTCCGGCGGTCACCGCGCTCGCTGAGCTCGATGAGCACCACGGCGCGACGATCATCAAGGCGCGGCTCGGCGAGGATCCGACGAACCCGGCGCTCGCGACCGCCGCGGTCGACGCCGCCGACCGCGAGCGCGCGATCCGGGAGTTCTTTCGCGCCTACAACGAGATCATGCGCGAGTGGGCGCGCGGCGAGCACGGGCTCGAGGGTGTCGAGTCGTGGGCGGGGTTCCGGGCGCGGACGCTCAGGGGCCTCGATCTCATGTGCGCGGGCCCGGGATCCGGTCCCCGCGTCGCCTTCACGTCGGGCGGTTTCGTGTCATCCGCCGCCGGCTGGCTGCTCGGGCTCGATGAGGACCGGGTGATCGACCTGTCGCTCGTCGTGAGGAATACCTCACTCACCGAGGTCGGCTGGTCCTCGAAGCGCCGCCGGCTCGTCGCCTTCAACGCGCTGCCGCACTGCGGCGACGCTAGCCTCGTGACGTCGGTGTGACCTCGGGCAGCGCCCGCGACCAGTAGAGATAGAACGGCAGCCCCGCCACCATCACGGCGACGCCGACGAGCGCAAGGCGCGGCGCCGTCACGAAGGTGTTGATGATGAGACACACCGTCACGACGATGAAGAGCGCCGGGACGAGCGGATAGCCGAACGCCCGGTAGGGGCGTGGCGCGTCGGGGAGCGTGCGCCGGAATACGAAGAGCGAGCCGGCGCTCAGCCCGTAGAAGAGCCACGCCGCAAACACGACGGAGTCCGTCAGCGTGTCGTACGACCCCGAGAGCGCGAGGAGGCTCCCCCACGCCGCCTGCGCGATAATCGCGCGCACCGGCACACGATTCTTGGCCGAGACCTGGCCGAGCGAGCGGAAGAAGAGCCCCTCGCGCGCCATGGCGAACGGAATCCGGGAGTTCGCGAGCACCGAGGCGTGCAGCGCCCCGAGCGAGGAGAGCATGAGCGCGACCGCCATGAACGTGACCGCCGCCGGTCCCGCGATCCGGGTCATGACCTCGGTCGCGACCGAGGAGCTCGCCGCGACGCTTCCGACCTCGGTCGGCGTCAGCACATAGAAGTACGAGAGGTTGACGATCACGTAGAGCGCACCGACCAGCACCGTGCCGCCGACGAACGCGCGCGGGAGGTTTCGCGACGGATCCTTGATCTCACCCGCCAACGGCGTCACGTTGCTCCAGCCGTCGTACGCCCAGAGCGCGCCCAGCATCGCGGCACCAAAGCCTGTGATGCCGCCGCGCGCGGACTCGGCGACACCCTCGCAGCGCGCGTTCGCGACCGGTGCCGCCAGGTGCCCGAAGTCGCCGTGCGCGAGCACGAAGGCGGCGAGGGCGATCGCGATCAGCAACAGCACCTTGAGGACGGTGAGCACGAGCGCCGCCTGGCCACCGGTCGCGACCGGACGGGTGTTCACGTAGGCGACTGCCCAGATCGAGGCGAGCGCGACGACGGTGAGGGCACTGAGGTGGAAGGCGCCCGCGCGGAGGAGCTCGCGGTCGAGCCCGCCGCCGAGCGCGACGTTGAGGAAGATCGCAAAGCCAACCGCGAGCGCCGCCTGCGAGCCCGCCCGGATCACGGTGAAGCAGGTCCAGCCGTACAGGAAGCCGACGAAACGCCCGTAGGCGCGCCTCAGGAACACGTAGTCGCCGCCCGCCTCCGGCATCATCGCGGCGACCTCGGCGTACGAGAAGGTGCCGGCGAGCGTGAGGAGCCCCGCTGCGACCCAGACGATGAGCACGGTGCTGGCGCTGCCGACGTTGCAGCTCATCACCCGGGCCTTCAGGAAGACCCCGGTGCCGATCATGTTGGCGACGTTGACCGCGATCGCCGCCGCGAGGCCGAGCGCGCGGACGAGCTCGGGACGGTTCGCCGCGGCGCTGGCCATGTGCGCGGTGCCCGGGCCTAGAAGAGACCGACCACGCGGCCGTTGTCGTCGATGTCGATGTGATCGGCGGAGGGGACCTTGGGCAGTCCCGGCATCGTCATGATGTCGCCGCACACCATCACGACGAACTCGGCGCCCGCCGCGAGGCGCACCTCGCGCACGTTGACGATGTGGCCCGACGGCGCACCGCGAAGCTTGGGGTCCGTCGAGAACGAGTACTGGGTCTTCGCGACGCACACCGGGTAGTGGCCGTAGCCCTCCGCCTGCAGGCGCTTGATGGTCTCGCGCACCTTGCTGTCGGCGGTGATGTCGGCGGCGCCGTAGATCTTGGTCGCGATCGCCTTCATCTTGTCCCAGAGCGGCAGGTCGTCCTCGTAGACGAAGCGGAAGTTGTTCGACTTCTTCTCGACGAGCGCCACGACCGCGCGCGCGACATTGGCCGCGCCCTCACCGCCGTCGGCCCAGTGGCGCGCCGAGATCACGGGCGCGTTCAGGTTGGTGAGGTGTTTCGTGAGGAGCGCGAACTCCGCCGGCGTGTCGTGCGTGAAGTGGTTCACCGAGACGACGCACGGCAGCCCGTAGTTGTTCTGCACGTTCGACACGTGGCGCTCGAGGTTGGCGATTCCCTTCTCGAGGGCCGGCAGGTTTTCCCTGTTGATCTCCTTCAGATCGCAGCCGCCGTGGTACTTGAGCGCGCGGATCGTCGCGACGAGCGCGACGGCATCGGGCCTGAGCCCCGCCTTGCGGCACTTGATGTCGACGAACTTCTCCGCGCCCAGGTCGGCGCCAAAGCCCGCTTCCGTGACGACGTAGTCGGCGAGCTTGAGCGCGGTCTGCGTCGCGAGCACCGAGTTGCAGCCGTGGGCGATGTTGGCGAAGGGGCCGCCGTGGATGAAGGCCGGGTTGTTCTCGAGCGTCTGCACGAGGTTGGGCTTCAGTGCCTCGCGCAGCAGCACCGTCATCGCGCCGTGCGCCTTGAGGTCACGCGCCCGCACCGGCTTCTGGTCGCGGGTGTAGCCGATCACGATGTTGCCGAGGCGGTTCTTCAGGTCCTTGAGGCTCGTCGCGAGGCAGAAGATCGCCATGACCTCGGAGGCAACGACGATGTCGAAGCCGTCCTGGCGCGGGTAGCCGTTGCCGGGACCGCCGAGCGAGCAGGTGATGTCGCGGAGCGCCCGGTCGTTCATGTCCATCACCCGCTTCCAGGTGATGCGCCGCACGTCGATGCCAAGCTCGTTGCCGTGGTGGATGTGGTTGTCGATCAGCGCCGACAGCAGGTTGTTGGCGAGCGCAATCGCGTTGAAGTCACCGGTGAAGTGCAGGTTGATGTCTTCCATCGGCACGACCTGGGCGTGGCCGCCGCCGGCCGCGCCGCCCTTCATCCCGAACACGGGACCGAGGCTCGGCTCGCGCAGGCAGATCACGGCGTTCTTGCCGATCTTGTTGAGCGCATCGCCGAGGCCGACGGTCGTCGTCGTCTTGCCCTCGCCGGCGGGGGTCGGGCTGATCGCGGTCACGAGGATGAGCTTGCCGTTCGGGCGCGAAGCCAGGCTGTCGATGTATTCGAGCGACACCTTCGCCTTGTAGCGGCCGTAGTTGTCGAGCGCCTCGGGCGGTATCCCGAGCCGGTCGGCAATGGCGTTGATGGGCTTCAGCGTCGCCTTCTGGGCAATCTCGATGTCGGACAGCACGTCGATCCTCCGATGAGCAGAGCGGAACGCCAGCCAGCGGTGGCGCGGCGGGTCCCCGCAGGGACCCGCGATGGTTGCACGAATTCAGCCCGGCGGCACCCGCCGGGGGAGCTCCCGGCGCGCGGCCAGCTCGAGCAGGCGCGCGCGAGCCGTCTCGGGCGTCACGCGCTCGAGCCCACCCGGGACGCGCGCCTCCACCCCGGCCTCGGTCACCACGAAGTCCATCAGGATGTCGTGGGCCTGCGGGGAGGTGGTCGGGACGCGCGACAGCTCGAAGGCGTGGGCGACCGTGATGGGCCGGGGTGCGATCGCGGCGAGCGTGCGGTCGAAGAAGCCGCCGCCGTAACCGAGCCGATCACCCTCGCGCCCGATGCCGACCGGCGGCACGAGGAGCGCATCGGGGACGAGCACCGGGGTGCCGACGGGGACGAGGAGGCCGTACACCCCGGTCTCGAGCGTCGCGCCCGGCCACCACTCGCGAAACTCGAGCGGCGTCGCCTTCGCGACCACGGCCGGGAGCGCGAGGCGCGCGCCCTGCGAGCGGAAATACTCGGCGACCGGTCGCGCGTCGAACTCGGCCTGGAAGGGCCAGCAGAGGCCCACCACCCACCCGCGTCCGAACGGGCATGCCTGGCGCAGGAGCGCATCGATCGCCGCGCTCCACGTCGCATGGTCGGCGGCAGGCGCGGCCGTGCGCGCCGCGATCAGCCGCGCGCGTTCGGCCTTGCGCCACGCGTTCAGGTCCGGTGTCAGCGGCATCGGTCCATCCTCGAAGGAGTGTAACCGCGCGCCTCCGCTGCGCGGTCGCGGCAGCACGAAGGTCGCCTTCGCCTCGATCGAGTCGAGCGTGCCGCGCGGGTAGTACCCCTCGAAATACTCGCGGCTGAAGAGCTCGGGATAGCGCTCGATGAAGCGCTCGAAGCCGAGCGTCGGCGGCTCCTCGATCAGCCGCTCGGTGACGAGCGCGAGGTAGGCGATCGTCAGGGTCTCGTGATAGAGCGTGCTCTTGCCGTGGAGCGCGGCGAAGGCCTGGATGGAGCGCTTCATCGCGACGCACGCCCCCGGGAAATCGTGCCGGCGCAGGTACAGGAAGCCGGCCCGCAAGTGCCCGCGGTGGGTGAACTCGGCGGGCGGCAGCGTGCCTGCCTCGAGGGCGGACAGGAAATCCTCGTCGGTGCGGTCCATAACCCCCCGTCGCGGTCGTCTGGATGGCCAATTTGAGACGTCGATCTCAGCCCCGGTCGCCGAAGACCGACGCGGCTGTGACGCCGCTCGCGCCGCCCGCCGGGCGCTGCGCGCAATATGTCGCAAGGGCACCCATTCGAGCAATTGCGGACGGTATGGACGTCAAGATCATCGAGCAGAAGCAGCTGGTCGAACGCTACCTGTTCGGCCGCCTGTCCCCGCCTGAAGCGAAGTTCTTCGAGCAGGTCGTGCGCAAGTCGCCCGAGCTCGCGGAGCGCATGGGCCTGCCGCAGGCGCTCAAGCGCACGATGCACCTGCTCGATGAGACCGACACCGAGTGGCGCGAGCGCGCGCCGCCCTTCTGGCAGAAGCCCTGGGCAATCGCGAGCCTCGCCGCGCTCGCGGTGCTCCTCGCCGTTCTCGCGCTCACGCTCTGGAGCGGCAAGTCCTCGCTGGCAGCGCGCTACGCCGAACTCGAGTCGAAGGCCGCGGGCGGCCTCCTGCTCGCGCCGGCGCGCTCATCGACCCTCAACATCCAGCCCGGTCGCGGCGGGGCGGCCCCGACCTACGCGCTCGGCTCGCGCTCGAATCCGACGATGTCCGAGCTTCGGATGGACGTCGGCTACGTCAAGACCAACCTCTTCAAGGTCGTCATCAACCGCGACGACGGCACGTTCTGGGGCCGCTTCGAGAACCAGGTGAAGGACTCGAACGGCAACCTGCGCCTCGCCTTCAACAGCGGCGCATTCGCCGCCGGCACCTACGAGGTCGTGCTCGAGGCCGTGAACCTGCGCGGCGAAGGCGAGCCGGTCGGCCGCCTGAAAGTGAGCATCTCGCCCTAGGCGCG
>CAYNCY010000110.1:0-2983 GCA_964395195.1 uncultured Steroidobacteraceae bacterium | reverse complement strand
GGGGGCGTGACGTGAAGGCATTCCAGTCGTTGGCGATGGCCGTCGCGCTCGTGGCACTGGCGGAGGGCGCCCTCGCCGCCGAACTCGACGCGACGCAGGTGGCCGCGATCGACCGCTACGTCACCGCGGAGATGGCCCGGCAGCGGATCCCCGGCGCCGAGGTCGGCATCTACCGCCAGGGCCACGCGGTGCTCGAGAAGGGCTACGGGCGCGCGAACCTCGAGTGGCCGGCCGCCGTCACGCCGACGACGCTGATGCAGTCGGGCTCGGTCGGCAAGCAGTTCGCGGCGACCGCGATCCTGATGCTGGTCGAGGAAGGCAAGCTCTCGCTCGAGGACAGCATTGCCCCGTATTTTCCGGGCGCGCCCGACAGCTGGCGGCCGATCAAGGTGAAGAACCTCCTCTCGCACACCTCCGGGCTCGCCGAATACGAGTCGGACGAGCGCGCGCGACCGGGTGGCGAGTTCGACCTCAGGCTCGACTTCACCGACGAGGAACTCCTCGCGAAGATCGAGAAGCTGCCGATCGACTTCGCGGTCGGCAGCGACTGGGACTACCGCAATACCAACTACGTGCTGCTCGGCTTCCTGATCAAGAGGATCTCGGGCGAGTACTACATGGACTACCTGCGCCGGCGGATCTTCGTGCCGCTCGGCATGACGGCGACGCGCCCGATCTCGGATCGCGAGATCATCCCGGAGCGGGCCGCCGGCTACGAGCTCGAGGGCGGCGTGCTCAGGAACCAGAAGCCGGTGTCGGCGACCTTCAATTCGACCGCGGACGGTGCGCTCTACTTCAACGTCGTCGACCTCGAGAAGTGGGATCGCGCGCTCTACGGCGAGGAGCTCCTGAAGGCCGCGACGCTGCAGGGGATGTGGACGCCGTTCCGGCTCAACGACGGCAAGGAAAACCCGGCGGGCTACGGCTTCGGCTGGTTCACGAGCACGGTCAACGGCCACCGGCGGGTCTCGCACGGCGGCGCGTGGCAGGGGTTCACGTGCGAGATCGGACGCTACGTCGATGACGGGCTCACGATCGTCGTGCTCACCAACCTCGACAGCGATCACGCCGCGCCCGACAACATCGTCCATGTCATCGCGGGCCTCGTCGAACCCGCGCTGATGCCGGCGCCCGCGCGACCGATCCCGGATCGCCGTCCGGCGCTCGCGCACGCGCTGCACGACATGCTGCGGGACGCGTTGCGCGGCGCCGACACGGCCAGGTACTTCGCGAGCGGCGCAGAGACCGGGCACGACCCGGTAACGATCGCCGAGATGAAGAGCGACCTCGGTCAGCGCGACCCCGACGTGCCGCTCGAGCTCCTCGAGCGCACCGACAAGGGCGGGATGACCGTCTCGATCTACCGCGCGGGCTCGGCCGGCAGCGAGCGGCGCGTGATGGTGCGCACCGATGCGGCGGGGCTCCTGCGCAAGTACGTGGTGCTGCCGGACCCCGACAGCCGCTAACCCTGGCGCAGCGTCGTCGCGGGCGGTGTCGTCACGACCGAGCGGGTCGCGAGCGTGCCCGCGACGCCAACCAGCAGCGCGCCCGCGCTCAGCCCGAAGAACCACACGCCCGCGTCGAACCCGTACTTCAGGTTGAAGAGCCGCGTCGCGAGGAGCCACCCCGCGATCGAGGCCGCCGTCGCGGCGAGAATGCCGGCGAGGAGCCCGAGCGCGATGAACTCGGCCGCGATGCCGCGCAGCACCGTGCCCCGGCTCGCGCCGAGCGTGCGCAGGATCGCGCTTTCGTAGCGCCGCTCATCGCGCGTCGACTGGATCGCCGCGAGCAGCACGAAGATCCCCGCGATGAGCGTGAACGCGAACACGTACTGCACCGCGAGCGAGGCGCGATCGACGATCTCGCGCACCTGCGCGAGCAGCGTCTCGACGTCGAGCACCGTGATGCTCGGAAAACGGCGCACGAGGGGCCCAAGCGCCGTGCGCTGCGCGGCCGAGACGTGCACGCTCGTCATGAACGTGCCGGTCGCGCTGTCGAGGACGCCGGGCGAGAACACCAGGAAGAAGTTCGGGCGAAAGCCGTCCCAGCGTACTTTACGGACGTTCGCGACCGTCGCGACCACCGTCTCGCCCGCGACGTCGAAACTCAACTTGTCGCCGACCCTGAGGCCGAGCTCCTCCTGGAACTCCGTCGCCACCGAGACGAGCGGCGTCTTCGGATCCGGGTTCTGCCACCAGCTCCCCTGCACCACGCGGTTGTCGGCGGGGAGGTCCTTCGACCAGCTCAGGTTCTGCTCGCGCTCCGCGAAGCCGCGCCCGCGGTCGGTGTGCGGCATGCGCCGGCTCATCGGCTCGCCGTTCACCTCGGTCAGGCGCGCGCGCACCCACGGCGATAGCTCGGGGACCTCGATGCCGCGCTCGGTCAGGAAGGTCTTGAGTGCGTCGGTGTCGGTCGGCGGGATGTTGAGGATGAAGTGGTTCGGCGCATCGGGCGGCAGGCTCTGGCGCCAGTCGTTGAGGAGGTCGTTCCGCACGACCGCGAGCAGCAGGAGCACCGTCAGCCCGAGCCCGAAGGCAACGATCTGCACGATGCTCTCGCGGCCGCGGCGCGCGACGTTGGCGAGGCCGTAGCGCCAGGCGACGCCGACGGCGCCGCGAAAGCCCTGCGTGGCGCGCACCAGCAGCCACCCGGCCCCGTAGAGCACGGCGCCCGTGACAACGAGCCCCGCCGCGACGTAGCTGACGAGCAGCGGATCGCGCACGAGCGCATAGAGAAGCGCGAGGAGCGCACCGCCCGCGACGACGTACGTGAGCCCGTAGCGCAGCGGCGGCGGCGCGAGGTTGTGCCTCAGCACCCGCGCGGGGGGCACCTGCCGCAGCTGCAGGAGCGGCGGCGAGGCGAAGCCGATCAGGATCACGACGGCCGTGCCGAGGCCGAGCCACGCGGCGGCGAGCGTCGGCGACGGCAGCGTCTCGGAGATGAGGTTGCGGGTCAGCGCCGCGAGCCCGGTCTGCGCGACCCA
>CAYNCY010000109.1:0-9689 GCA_964395195.1 uncultured Steroidobacteraceae bacterium | reverse complement strand
CTCGATCTTCTCACCGGCGAGCGTCGTTTGCGTCACTGACTTCGCGGTGAGCTTGCCGAGCCGCGCGCGCGCCTCGGCGCTCGCCGGCGCATCGCGCCGGTCGAATGCGGGCCGCCCGAGCCGGTCGGTCAGCGCCGCGTAACTCGCGCCCGGGTCATGTCCCGCGCGCGCGGTCATCTCGGCCGAAAGTAGCGCCGCCGTGATGCCATCCTTGTCGGTCGTCCAGGTTGAGCCATCGCGGCGCAGGAACGCGGATCCCGCGCTCTCCTCGCCCCCGAATCCGAGCGACCCGTCGCCGAAGCCCTCGACATACCACTTGAACCCGACCGGCACCTCGTAGAGCGAGCGCTTGAGGTCCTTCGCCACACGATCGATCAGTGAACTGCTGACGACGGTCTTGCCGATGCGCGCATCGGAGCGCCACGCCGAGCGATGACGGTAGAGATGGTCGATCGAGACCGCGAGGTAGCTGTTCGCCGCGAGGAGCCCCGCGCTTGGCGTCACGATGCCGTGGCGGTCGTGATCGGTGTCGCAGCCGAAGGCGACGTCGTAGTCGTCTTTGAGCGCAATGAGGCGCTCCATCGCGTAGCGCGAGGAAGGGTCCATGCGGATCTTGCCGTCCCAGTCGACGGTCATGAAGCTGAACGTGGGATCGACCTGCTCGCTCACCACCTTGAGGTCGAGCCGGTAGTGCTCGGCGATGCGCGCCCAGTAGTGAACGCCCGCGCCGCCGAGCGGATCGACCCCCATCCGGATCCCGGCGGAGCGGATCGCATCGAGATCGACGACGGCACCGAGGTCGGCGACGTACGCCGCGAGGTAGTCGTGCTCGCGCGTGGTCGAGGCCTTGAGCGCCGTCGCGAGCGGCACGCGCTTGACGCCCTTGAGCCCGACCTCGATGAGCACATTCGCGCGCGCCTCGATGCCGCCGGTCACGGTCGTGTCCGCGGGCCCGCCGTTCGGCGGGTTGTACTTGAAGCCGCCGTTGTCGGGCGGGTTGTGCGAGGGCGTCACGACGATGCCGTCGGCGAGCCCGGACTTGCGGCCCTTGTTCCAGGCGAGGATCGCGTGCGAGATCACCGGCGTCGGCGTGAACTCACCACCCGCCGCGATCCTGACTTCGATCCCGTGCGCGGCCAGCACCTCGAGCGCACTCTCGAATGCGGGCTTCGAGAGCGCATGCGTGTCGATGCCGATGAAGAGCGGCCCGTCGATGCCCGCTTGCGCGCGGTACTCGACGATCGCCTGGGTGATCGCAAGCACGTGCCATTCGTTAAAGCTCTTCTCGAAGGAGACGCCGCGATGGCCGGACGTCCCGAAGCTCACGCGCTCGGCGCGAACGGCCGGGTCCGGCCGCTCGTTCGCATAAGCCGCGAGCAGCTTGCCGACGTCGACCAGGATCGACTTCGGCGCCGGCTTCCCGGCGAGCGGACTCACCCGCACCTCGCCGCTCATCGGGCGCCGCCGCGGCGCGCCCGGTAGCGGCGGATGAGCGCGTTGCTGGAGCTGTCGTGCGTGAGCTCAGGGGGCGAGGTGCTCGCAAGCTCCTTCGCCGTCCGCGTCGCCAGCGCCTTGCCGAGCTCGACGCCCCACTGGTCGAACGAGTCGATGTTCCAGACAATGCCCTGCACGAACACGCTGTGCTCGTAGAGCGCAACGAGCGCACCGAGTGTCGCAGGAGTGAGCTCATCGGCGAGCAGCGTGTTGCTCGGCCGGTTGCCGTGGAACGTCCGGTGCGGCACGAGCGCGGGCGCGGTTCCCTCGGCGATGACCTCGGCAGCGGTCTTCCCGAACGCGAGCGCCTCGCTCTGCGCAAAGAGATTCGCCATCAGCAGGTCGTGCTGCGAGCCGAGCGGGTTGATCGGCCGGCAGACGCCGATGAAGTCGCACGGGATCAGGTGCGTGCCCTGGTGGATCAGCTGGTAGAACGAGTGCTGGCCGTTCGTGCCGGGCTCGCCCCAGTAGATCGGTCCCGTCGGGTAGTCGACCTCCGCGCCCGCGAGCGTGACGTGCTTGCCGTTCGACTCCATCGTCAGCTGCTGCAGGTAGGCCGGGAACCGCGTCAGGTACTGGACGTACGGCAGCACCGCCACCGTCTCCGCGCCGAGGAAATTACCGTTCCAGATCGCGAGCAGCGCCAACTTCACCGGCAGGTTCCGCTCGAGCGGCGCGCTCTCGAAGTGCGCGTCCATCGCATGGAATCCCGCCAGCATATCGCGGAAGCCGTCCGCACCGATCGCGAGCATCGTCGAGAGCCCGATCGCCGAGTCCATCGAGTAGCGCCCGCCGACCCAGTCCCAGAACCCGAACATGTTGTCGGTGTCGATGCCGAACTTCGCGACCGCTTCCGCATTGGTCGAGACCGCGACGAAGTGCTTCGCGATCGCGGACTCGCTGCCGAGCGCCGCGAGGCACCAGTCCCGCGCCGCGTGCGCGTTGGTCAGCGTCTCGAGCGTCGTGAAGGTCTTCGAGGAAATGACGAAGAGCGTCTCGGCGGGATCCAGGTCGCGAAGCGCCTCCACGAGGTGCGTGCCATCGACGTTCGACACGAAGCCGAAGGAGAGATCGCGCTGGCTGTAGCTCTTGAGCGCCTCGTACGCCATCACCGGCCCAAGGTCGGAGCCGCCGATGCCGATGTTGACGACGTGGCGGATGCGCTCGCCGGTGTGCCCCGTCCAGTCGCCGCTCCTGACCCTGTCGGCAAAGAGCGCCATCCGGTCGAGCACCGCGTGCACGTCCGGCACGACGTCCTTGCCGTCGACGACAATCCGCTTGTCGGGCGGCGCCCTGAGCGCCGTGTGCAGCACAGCGCGCCCCTCGGTCACGTTGATCTTGTCGCCGCGGAACATCGCCGCGATGCGCGACTTCACGTTGCACGCCTCGGCGAGCTTGCCGAGGAGCGAGAGCGTCTCATCGGTGACCCGCTGCTTCGAGTAGTCGAGGTACCAGCCCGCCGCCTCGAGCACGAGCCGCTCGCCGCGGGCCGTGTCCTCGGCAAAGAGCTCGCGCAACGTCTTCGCCTTGAGGCGCGCCGCGTGCGCCTCGAGCGCGCGCCACTCGGGCCGCGTCGGGAGCGCCGGCGTCGCACTCATGCCATCACCGCGGGCGTCGCCAGCGCGGAGCCCTTCTCCGCGATCTTCGCAAGGAGCTCGTTCCACGAGGCGACGAAGGACTTGGCGCCTTCGACCTGCAGCTGCTCGCCGAGCGCGACGACATCGACCCCCGCCGCCGCGAACTTCGCGAGCTGGCTTTGCGCATCGCCGCCATCGACGCCAAGCGCGTCACCCAGCTTGCCGTGGTCGGCAAAGGCCTTCAACGTCTTCTCGGGCATCGTGTTGATGGTGTCCGGCGCCGCGAGTGCTTCGACGTAGAGCGTGTCCGACGCCTTCGGATCCTTCGTGCCCGTGCTCGCCCAGAGGAGCCGCTGTGGCGTGCCGCCGACCGCCGCGATCGCCTGCCAGCGCGGAGAAGCCAGGAGCGCGCGGTACGCGGCGTAAGTCTGCTGTCCGACTGCGATGCCAAGCTTGTTCTTGAGTGCCGCCGGAACCTTGTCGGCCACTGCCTTGTCCCAGCGGCTCACGAACACGGACGCGACCGAGGCGATGCGCGGATCGAGCCGTCCGGCGATCCGCCGCTCGATGCCCCTCTGGTAGGCCTCGGCCGCCGCGAGGTACTGCTCGCGCGAGAAGAGGAGCGTCACGTTGACGGGAACCCCGGCGAAGATCGCGGCCTCGATCGCGCCGAGCCCTTCCGGCGTCCCGGGGATCTTCACGAACAGGTTCGGACGATCCGCGTCCTTGAAGATCCTGAGCGCCGCATCGATGCTGCCCTGCGTGTCGCCCGCGAGGAGCGGCGAGACTTCCATCGAGACGTAGCCGTCCCGTCCGTCGGTCGCATCCCACACCGGCCGGAAGAGGTCGGCCGCACGCCGCAGGTCCTCGAGCGCGAGCTCGGTGAAGAGCACTTCCCCCGTAAGCCCGCGCGCCACCTTCTCGCGGATGCCGGCATCGTACGCATCGCCCTGCCCGATCGCCTCGTCGAAGATGGTCGGATTCGAGGTGAGCCCCGTGACCGAGTACTCCGCGATGTAGCGCGCGAGCGTGCCGTCATCGAGGATCGTGCGCGTGATGTTGTCGAGCCAGAGGCTCTGTCCGAGCGCCGCGAGTTTGCCAGTCGGGTTCATGTCTCTCTCCTACTTCGTCGCCGTCGGCGGCTTCGGATCAGCGCCCACCGGCGCGGGCTCCGGAACCGGATCGTGCCAGTGAGCGCCGCTATTGATGAGGTTCGCGGCCGCGGGCGGTCCCCACGTGCCGGGCGCGTACGGGATCACGGGCGCCGGCCGCGCGAGCACCGGGTCCACCACCCGCCACGCCGCCTCGACGCAGTCATCGCGCGTGAAGAGTGTCGGATCACCGCGCAGCGCATCGTGCAGCAGCCGCTCGTAGGGCGCACGATCGCGCTTCGCCTGGTGGTGCACGATGAGCTCGGCGCCCTCGCCCCGCATCGCCTCGCCCGACTTCTTGACCTGCGCACCGACCGAGATCAGGACCTCGGGACTCAAGCGGAACCGGTAGTGGTTCGGGGTCGGTGGTCCCACGTCCTCGAAAACCCGGAGCGGCGGGGGCTTCAGCTGCACCGTCACCTCGGTCGCCGTGATCGGCAGGCACTTGCCCGCGCGGATGTAGAACGGCACCCCGGCCCAGCGCCACGTGTCGACGTAGAGCTTGAGCGCGGTGAAGGTCTCGACGTTCGATTCGGGGGCGACGCCCGCTTCCTGGCGGTAGCCCGTGAACTGGCCGCGCACGACGTGATCGGGATCGAGCGGGCGCATCGCCCGGAAGAGTCGCAGCTTCTCCGCGCGCATCGACTCGGCATCGTGCCCGGTCGGCGCATCCATCGCCAGGAGCGCGACGACCTGGAGGAGGTGGTTCTGCACGACGTCCCGGAGCGTCCCGACCTCCTCGTAGAACGCGCCCCGTCCCTCGACGCCGAAGTTCTCGGCCATCGTTATCTGGATGTTGTCGATGTACAGGTGGTTCCAGATGGGCTCGAGGAACGCGTTCGCGAACCGGAAATAGAGGAGGTTCTGCACTGCCTCCTTGCCGAGGTAGTGATCGATGCGGAACACCGCCGACTCGGCGAACACCTCGTGCAGGATCGCATCGAGCGCCTGCGCGCTCGCGAGGTCCCGGCCGAAGGGCTTCTCGACGACGACGCGCGCTTCTGCCGTGCAGCCCGCGCCCGCGAGCCCATGCACCACGGTCGCGAACATGCTCGGCGGAATCGCGAGGTAGTGGAGCGGCCGGCCGCAGGCCCCAAGCGCCTCCCGGATCCCGGTGTAGGTCGCCGCGTCCGCGTAGTCGCCCTCGACGTAGCGAAGCTGCGCCGTCAGCTTCGCGAACGCGGCCGGGTGGAGGCCGCCGTGCTGCGTGACACTGTCCTTCGCGCGCGCGATCAGCTTCTCGAGGTTCCAGCCGGCGCGCGCGACGCCGATGATCGGCACGTCGAGCTCGCCGCGGCGGATGAGCGCCTGCAGCGCCGGGAAGATCTGCTTGAACGCTAGATCCCCGGTCGCCCCGAAGAAGACCAGCGCATCGGAACCCGGCATCGCCATCGGATCTGCCTTTATCACGTCGAACACGGGCACGACGCGCCCGGAGCCCGCCACTTTATCATCCACCTTAATAGCGCTCCCGCCGCCCCGGGTCCAGCATCGGCAGCCGACCCTAAGTCGCGGCATTCGCCTACACGGCGCCGATGTCGGGCGTGCTACCAAAGGCGATCACCACCCTGGCCTACGCGCCGACGGGAGTTTCGCCGGCAGGCACCGGCCGACCCCGCCCGGAGCATGGCTGCCCTCGCGACGACCCTATTCGAACCGGGAGCCCGCCAATGCCCACCTCCGCTCGCCAACCGCGCCCCGCGCCCGCCGCCGACCCGCCCGCCGTCGACGGCGAGCACGCGGACGCGATCACGCAGCTGAAAGCCGACCACCGCCAGGTGGCCGCCTGGTTCGACGACTACGCGCGGCTCGAGACCCCGACCGTCAAGATGGAACTCGCGACCCGGATCTGCGGCGCGCTCCGGATCCACACGGCGATCGAGGAAGAGGTCTTCTACCCCGCGTTCCTGAAGGCGGTCAGGAAAAAGGCCGTGCACCACGAGGCCATCGTCGAGCACGCCGCGGCCGGGAATCTCATCGCCGAGATCGAGCGCTCGGACCCGAGCGATGACTTCTACGATGCGAAGGTCACGGTTCTCGGCGAGATGATCCGTCATCACGTCCGCGAGGAGGAGAAGCCGGGCGGCATGTTCGCGCTCGCGAAGCGCGCGAAGATGGACCTCCTCGCACTCGGCGCCGCGCTCGATGCGCGCCGCCGCCAGTTCATTGATCCGAACGACCGCGAAGCCGACGAGTGAGTTGCAGTAGAAGGCTCCGGCTCAGCCGCTCGCGGCCGACGGCCGCGCGGTGCTCTCGCCGATGACTAGCAGGAGCTGTTCGGGGTCGACCGGTTTCACGAGATGCCGGTCAAAGCCCGCCGCGAGCGTGCGGCGCCGGTCCTCGGCCTGTCCCCAGCCGGTGACCCCGATGATCCGGACGTCCCCGCCCCAGCTGCGCTTGCGGATGTTCGCCGCGACGTCGTAGCCGCTCATCTCGGGCAGGCCGATGTCGAGCACGATGACATCGGGCCGCCACGCCTCGGCGAGATCGAGCGCGGTGCGGCCGTCGTGCGCGAGCCGCACCTCGAGGCCCTCGCCGCGGAGTATCGAGGCGAGGAGCTTCGCCGCATCGTGGTTGTCATCGACCACGAGTGCGCGCGGCGCACCGCGCAGCGCCGGCTTCGCATCGACCTCGGCCGCGGCCACGAGCTCGGCCGTGCTCAAGGGCAGGCGCACGATGAACGTCGATCCCTGCCCGAGGCCGCGGCTTTCGACCGAGACGTCGCCGCCGTGCAGCTCCGCGAGGCGCTTGACCACCGCGAGGCCGATGCCGAGGCCGCCCGCCGCGATCGTGTTGGTCGGGTGCACCTGCGCAAAGAGCTGGAACACCTTCGGCAGCATTGCGGGACTCAAACCCACCCCGGTGTCCGCGATCGTGACGTGCGCGGCATCGGCGCGCCTCTCGAGTCGCACGTCGATGCGACCGCCGGGCTCGGTGTACTTGCTGGCGTTGCCGATGATGTTCCCGAAGATTTGCAGGAGCCGCACCGCATCGCCGTGCACCGGCACCGGGTACGCCGGCGCATCGACGACGAGCCGGTGGCGCCGCTCCTCGATCGCGGGCCGCGCCGTCTCAACCGCCTCGATCAGGAGCGGCCGCAGGTCAAGGTTCTCGCGCTTCAAGTCAATGACGTTCCGCGTGATCCGGCTCATGTCGAGGAGGTCATCGAGCAGCCGCGCCATCAGCGCGGACTGTCGGTCGATCGTCGTGCGCACCTGGTCGAGCTGCTGGGGCGAGGGATTGTTTTTCAGTATCGCGGAGGCGTAGCGGATCGGCGCCATCGGGTTTCTGAGCTCGTGCGCGAGCGTCGCCAGGAACTCGTCCTTCTGCCGGTCCGCAAGCTCGAGCTCGCGGTGCGCGCGCTTGAGCGCGGTCACGTCGACGTGCGTGCCGATGGCGCCCCGCACCTGTCCCTGGCCGTCGAAGAGCGGCGCCGAGCTGATGATGAGGCTCTTGACCTCCCCGTCCGCGAACGCGAAGTCGAGCTCGACGTCCCTGAGCGGCACGCCGGTGCGCGAGGTGACCTGCAGCGGCAGATCCGAACCCGCCACCTCGCGCCCGTCCCTGAGGCAGCGGAACGGAATCCGCTCGTGGCCGGGACCGGTGTACGAGGCGTTCTGGTTGGGCCCCAGGCGCAGCATCGCCGCGAGGCTCGGGCTCACCGTGATCCGGTCGGCCTCGGGGTCGTGCGACACCGCGACGCCGATCGGCATCAGGTCGAGCATCGCCTTCAGTTCCTCGCGGTCGCGCTTGGTCTCCTCGAGCTCCTGCTTGCGCACCGAGACGTCGCCCGCGAGCCCGATGAGGCGCCGCGAGCCATCGGGCGCCGCGATCAGGGTCGCGGAGGCCCGTACCCAGCGCTCCTCGCCCTCGACCAGCATCCGGAACTCCGTATCGGCCCGCGTCTCGCCGCGGCTTGCGGCGGTGAGTTCCTGCTCGACCCGGGAGCGATCGTCCGGGTGCACGCGCGCGAGCCACTCCTCGCGCGAGGCGTCGTCCCGCCCGATCGAGAAGAGCGCGTGCAGCGACTCCGACACCTGCATCGCACCCGTCGTCACGTCGAGTTCCCACGTGCCGAGCGACTGCGTCCGAAGCGCGATCTCGAGCCGCGCCTCGCTCGCCCGAAGTGCCTCGGCCGTCGCCTCGTGGCGCGCGATCTCGCCGCGCTGGGCATCCTGGATCGCGCGCATCTGGCGCGTCAGCACGTGCATGCGTTCCGTGATCAGCACGATGATTGCGCCAACCAGCAGGAAGCCCGCGAGCGCGAGAAGGTGGCGAAGGTCGAGAAGCGGCTCGCCCGGCCGGTGATCCTGCCAGCCGCCGCCCGCGAGCACCGCGGAGAGGACGAGCGCGAGGAAGCCGGGGCCCCGGCCGGCGCGCAGCGCCGTGACCACGAGTCCCGGAAAATAGAAGAGCAGGTACGGAGTGAGGCCGCCCGTCAGCGACTGAAGCCCGACGCTCAAAGCCGCCGCCGCGCAGGGCGCCGCAACGGCTAGCCCCCAGCGCATCAACGGCCGTCCGATCAGTAGCTTCGGTTGCAAGGTCCGACCCCGCCGCGTCGATGGGCAGCCGCGAAAGTGTACGCGGGGCCACGGGGGCGCGGAAGGAACCCACCGTGCGTCCGGGATACGGCCCCGGCGCCGGGCCGGGGTTCCGCCGGGCCGCCGGATTTGCACTTCGCGACAGTCCCGGATGCCCCGGACATCAATTCTGGGTCCTTGCGAACCGTCGGTTCGTGACCGTCACCCGCACGAACCGAACGAGCCCTGCGATTCCCGCCCCGATGGGCCAGCAATCCCCGCCGGCAGGCAACATAAGGGGCACGCGGGCCGGCCCGGCGCCGCTCGCGAAAATGCGGCATATACTCGTTTGATGGACGTCCAGGCCATCGAAGAAGAACTCAGGACTGTCGACCTCATGCCCCTTCCGATCCAGGCCAAGCCAGCGGTCGATCCGGTCGTGCATCTCGAGGCCGTCTGGCGCGATGTGGCGGGCCTCAAGGCGCTGATCTTGCGCTTCGCGCGCGACCCGGAAGCCGCCGCCGACCTCCTGCAGGATGCGGCCGTGACGACGATCGAGAAACTTCGCGCCGGCGAGATCGCGAACCCCGAGAGCATCGGTGGCTATCTCTACCGCGTCGCGCTCAATCACTTCAGGAACTACCGTCGCAAGGACAGGAGCGCCCTCACCGACAGCGACGCGATCGAGCAGCTGGCGGATGAGAATGCCGACTCGGCCGCCCTCGACCTCGACCGCGCGCGCTGGGCCGCCGAAGTGCGGCGCATCCTCGAGTCGATGCCCCAGGCCCGCGATCGCGAGCTCCTGATCCGTTTCTACCTCAACGGCGAGGACAAGGCGACGATCGCCGCGTCGCTCAACCTGAGCGACGAGCATTTCAACCGCGTGATCTTTCGTGCGCGCGAGCGCTTCCGGCTGCTGCTCGAGCGCGAGGGCACGTTCAAGGCCG
>CAYNCY010000108.1:1227-9713 GCA_964395195.1 uncultured Steroidobacteraceae bacterium | reverse complement strand
GTCGTGTGCCCCGCCGCCAGCATCGTGCGCGGGAATGCGCGCAGGTGCTCCTTGTAGGCCTTGCCCCACTGCCGCCCCGGCGGGCCGTTGAGCGCCCAGATGGCGGGATTGGGGCCGATGCGCGCGTCGATGCCGCCGCCGCCGTAGAAGCCGCGCTTCGGATCCGAGTCGTAGAAGTCGTGCACCACGCGCGTGACCTGCACGCTCTTGTACTCGTTGAGCTCGTGCTCGAAAACCCCGAACGCGCCGCCGCCCTGGTTGAACATCAGGTGCTTGCCGACGAAGCCGCTCGAATTGCCGAGTCCCTGCGGGAACTGTGCACTCGCGGAGTTGAGGAGCAGCCGCGGCGTTTCGGCGCCGTTCGCGCACAGCACTACGGCGCGTGCCGGCTGGAAGTGCTCGCCCTTCTCGCTGTCGAAGTAGCGAACGCCCGTCGCGCGTCCCTTGGCGTTCGTCTCGACGCGGAACACGTAGCTCCCCGAGCGGATCTCGCAGCGGCCGGTTGCCTCGGCCTCCGGGATCATCGTGTACAGGGTCGAGGACTTCGCGCGCGCCTCGCAACCGAAGCCCATGCAGAAGCCACAGTGCACGCAGCCGGCGCGCCCGCGGTACGGTTCGGACGCGATCGCGAGCGGCGCGGGAAAGGGATTGAGGCCGAGCTTGCGGGCGCCGCGTTCCATCAACACGCCCGAGGACTTGACCGGCATCGGCGGCATCGGGAAGGGCTTCGAACGCGGCGGCTCGTTCGGGTGAGTCCCCGCCAGCCCCGAAACGCCGATTTCCCAGTCGACCTTCGTGTAATAGGGCTCGAGCTCCTCGTAGCTGATCGGCCAGTCCTCGAGGGAGGCGCCGGGGATGCCGCCAAGCACCGAACGCTCATGGAAGTCGATCGGGTGCAGTCGCCAGAAATTCGCGGTGAAGTGCGTGCTGCTGCCACCCACCATGCGCGCATACATGAGCGGGTTGAACTGGCCGTGCGCGGACTTGCGCGTCGGCTCGGCAGCGCTGCGCCGGAACGTCTGCGGGCTGAGCGCCGGGTCGTTCGTGATGCCATTCGCGAACCAGTACTTGAGCTCGTCGTGCTCGAAGTCCTCGGGCTGGAAGCGCGGGCCCTGCTCCATCACGACAACGCTGAAGCCGTCGCGCGAGAGTTCGCGCGCCATGACGCCGCCGGCGGAGCCCGAGCCGACAACGACAAAGTCCACCGTCTCGGTCGTCCGGTACTTGCGCGTCATGTCTTCGACTCCGGTCGCGTGAACCCCGGGTAGTCGCGATCGTAGTAGCCGAACGGCGGCGAGAACGCGTGCTGGTCGCTGAAGCCGATCAGTCGCCAGCCGATGCCGTCGCGGTTGCCCCCGTACTGCGGCAACGCGAAAAGGCCGATCAGTGTCAGCGCCCGCACACCACCGAAGAAATCACTCGATTCGACCGAGGTGAGGAAGCTGATCTGCGTGCCGGAGTCGGCGTCGGAAAAGCGGGGGCCCGGGTGCGCAGCGCCAAAGCGCTGCTGGAAATCCTTGAGCCCGTGGCGGAAATTCTCGGCCATCGCCGCCTGCCAGGTCTGCAGCGAGCGGTCGATGAAGTAAAGCGCCCCCGCCTCGCGCGCGCCCGGGGAGTCGTCCGTCGGAATGATCTGCGCAGCGATCGCCTCGACATCGCGCGCATCGTCGCCCGCGAGGAAGCCGAGTGTCGCGGCGCCGGGATCGGCCGCGGCGACTGCGGCGTGCGCATGTGCGGCGGCGATGGCCGGCCAGTGCGAAGCGACCAGTGCGAGGCCAAACGCGCTGCCGGCGCCCGCGAGAAAATCACGCCGACTGGTCGGTGTTTTGTCCATGCCATCCCCCACCCTGCGGAAGGGCCACTCTGACGCTTTCGCGGGGACCCCGCAAGACGCGGGCGCTGCTCGCGCCGCGTTCGCGCTACTGCGTCGTCCGGCCCGTGACGCCCCAGGTGTCGGCCACGACGTAGCCTTCCGGAAAGGGATCCGTGGCATCGACCACGTAGTTGTGAAAGCCCGTGATCCAGGCGCTCCCGCGGATCGTCGGCACGATCGCCGGCCGGTCGCCCACCCGGGTCTCCGCCTTGATCCTGCCACGGAACTCAGAGCCGATGACGGAGCTGTGGATCAGCTCATCGCCGACCGCCATCAACGAGCGTGCGTGCAGCACCGCCATGCGCGCGCAGGTGCCAGTGCCCGTCGGGCTGCGGTCGGCTCTGCCCGGGGCAACGACGCAGCTGTTGCGTGTCACCTTGCCGGTCCCCTGATAAGGCTGGCCGAACTGGACGATCGAGACGCCGCGAATGCCCGGGTTCTCCGGATGCACGACGTCGAGCTGGCTGCGCGCGGCCAGGCGGATCTTCTCGCCGAGCACGGCGAGCTCGCGCGCCTCGGAGGGGTCCACGCGATAGCCGAGCTGCGTCGCATCGACGATCGCGAAGTACATGCCGCCGTAGGCGACGTCGATGACGAGCGTGCCGACGCCCTCGACCTCGATGCGCGCATCGAGCAGATGCGCGAAGCACGGTACATTCTCGAACTCGACGCTCTCGCATTTGCCGGCGCGGCAGGTCGCGGTCGCGCGCACCACCCCGCCCGGCATGTCGAGCGTGACGATCGTCTCGGGCTCGCGCATTGGCAGCATCCCGGTTTCGAGAAGCACCGTGACCGTCGCGATCGTGTTCGAGCCCGACATCGGCACGTACTCGGTCGGTTCCATGACGATGACGCCGACGTCGCACTCGGGTCGCGTCGCCGGGACGACGAGGTTCACGTGTCGTGCGACGCTGCCGCGGGGCTCGCAGATCAGCATCTTGCGCACGTGGTCGTGCTCGCGCTCCATCGTGCGCATCTTTTCGTACATCGTGGCGCCGGCCGGAGGCAGCACGCCGCCGACGATCACGTCGCCCACTTCGCCGGCCGCATGGCAGCCGACCACGGAGATCATTCGCTTGAACGTCACAGGCCCCCCTTTTCGAGCCGCGTCGGGCCGCAAACGGCCGTCCCCGACGGGACACACCGATTCTATGCGCGACGGCCATCCCGCAGGCGGCCGGCGCCCGCCGGGTAGGGTAATTGCGCCGCATCGGCGGTACGATCCCGGCATGCCCAACGGAACACGCCGCGGCCGTCCCGCCCACAAGGACGTGCTCACCCCCGCCGAATGGCGAGTCGTGCATGCCGCCCAGCACGGCATGACGAACCGCGAGATTGCCCGGCGCCGCGGCATCGGCCTCGATGCCGTCAAATTTCACCTGTCGAACGCGTTCGCCAAGCTCGGCCTCGCCGGCCGCAAACCCCTGCGCCTCTGGTTCCGGGCGCCCCGCGGCAGCGCCCTCGGCCACAAGGAGACTGATTTGAGCAAGCCATCCGTCCTCGGTCCGATCCGGCAGATCGCCCGCACCGTCGCCGACATCGCCCGGGCGGAGTCCTGGTACCGGGACGTGCTGGGACTTCCGCACCTCTACACCTTCGGTGATCTCTGCTTCTTCGATTGCGGCGGCACGCGACTGATGCTGACGCGCGACGGGAGCCCCTCCCCCAATGAATCCATCCTGTACCTGGCAGTCGAGGATATCGTCGCGACCCACGCGGCCCTCGTGCAGCGGGGCGTCGAGTTCATCAACGTGCCGCACCTCGTCCATCGGCATGCCGACGGAACCGAGGAATGGCTCGCGATGTTCAAGGACCCGGAGGGTCGCCCGCTCGGCATCATAGCGGGGGTGCGGCCGTAACCGGGCGGAGCCGCCGGATGCGGCCACCGACGTTCGCGCGCACTCCATGAGCGCGAGCGTCGACGGTATCGTCGATCGGCTCCTCGACGCACAGGCGGCGCGCGAGCAGATACCGCCGCTCACCGCGACCGATGCCGCGTTCGACGTACCCGCCGCCTACCGCGTGCTCGCCGGAATTTCTGCCCGAAGGCGTGCCGCGGGGTGGCGTGCGGTCGGTCGCAAGATGGGCTTCACCAACTCGAGGATCTGGCCGCGCTACGGGGTATCGCAGCCCATGTGGGCTCCGGTCTGGGACCGCACGGTGCGGTTCGTGGCCGACGCCGGCGTCGTTCGGGTCGATGCCATGACGGAGCCACGCATCGAACCGGAGGTGGTCTTCAAGTTGCGCGCCCCAGTCCCGCCCGATGCGGATGCTGTTCGGGCGCTTGAATGCGTCGACTGGCTGGCGGCGGGATTCGAATTCGTACAGAGCCCGTTTCCGGGCTGGAAGTTTGCGGCCGCCGACTGCACGGCGGCCTTCGGATTGCACGCCGCGCTCATCGTCGGCGAGCCGCGGGAGATCCGCGCCGCCGATCGCGTCGCACTGGCGGAGGCACTCGCGACGTTTTCGCTCGCGCTATCGTGCGATGGCGTCATCGTCGATCGCGGCGTCGGCGCGAACGTCCTCGGCAGCCCCGTACTCGCGCTCAGCTACCTCGCCCGGCTCCTCGCGACGCAGCCGCTCGCGCCGCCGCTCGCGGCGGGTGACCTGATCACGACGGGGACGGTCACCGATGCATGGTCGGCCGTGCGCGGCCAGCGGTGGCGCAGCGACTACGGGACGCTCGGCCTCAAGGCTCCGATCCTGACGATCGAGTAGCCAAGTCCCCGGGGCCTACTCGAGCCGCTCCACGCTCCGCAGCGACGGGAACAGCCGCATCCAGAGAAGTGCAATGAGGATCGTGCCGATCCCGCCGAGCACGGCGGCTGGCACTGCTCCGAAGAGTGCGGCGGTCACGCCGCTCTCGAACTGTCCAAGCTCGTTGGATGCATTGATGAAGAGGTAGTTGACCGCCCCGACCCGACCGCGCATCGCGTCGGGCGTCTGGAGCTGCACGAGCGAGAAGCGAATCACGACGCTGATCGTGTCGGCGGCGCCCATCACGAGGAGCGCGGCGATCGAGAGCCACAGCACGGTCGACAACGCGAAGAGCACTGTCGCGAGCCCGAACACGATCACTGCCTGGAACATGCGGATGCCGACGCGACGGGTGATGGCGTGGCGCGCGAGGTAGGCGGTCATCACGAGTGCGCCGACCGCTGGGGCACCACGCAGGACGCCGAGCCCCCACGGACCCGTGTGCAGGATGTCGCGCGCGTAGATCGGCAGGAGCGCGGTCGCGCCGCCTAGGAGCACCGCAAAGAGATCGAGCGAGATCGTGCCGAGAATCGCCGGATTGTGGCGAACGAAGCTGACGCCCGCGAAGAGCGTGCCGAGCGAGGCCTGTTCCTTCGGCGCCGGCGGCCGGGTGACGCGGATCAGGCCGCTCAGGAGCCCGCCGATGAGCCAGCAGGTCGCCATCACCGCGTAAGGCGCCGCGGGCGAGAGTGCGTAGACGAGTCCGCCGATGGCCGGGCCGCTGATCGAGGCCACCTGAAAGGCGCCCGTCGAAAGCGCCGTGCCTTTCTGGAACATGCCTTCCGGCGCAACGGCTGGCAGGAGTGCCGCTGCTGCGGGGCTTTCGAAGGCCGTCGCGGTCCCGAATATCGCGACCGCAACGAATATCTCCGGCACCGTGAGCCAGCCGGCGTACGTGCCCCACGCGAGATAGAGTGCCGCCGAGCCCTCGACGAACTGGCACCACTTCGTCACGGTGTTCCGATCGTAGCGATCCGCGGCGTGCCCCGCGGCGAACACGAGGAGAGCGGTCGGAAGGAACTGGACGAGCCCGACCATGCCGAGCGCAAGCGCGCTCCCCGTCAGTGCATAGACCTGCCAGCCGACGGCGACGGCGCCGATCTGGTAGGAGAACTCCGAAAACCCCCGGCTCCAGAAGTAGAGGGCGAAGGGGCGGTGGGCGAAGAGTTGCCGGGCGCTGGTGGCGGGTGCTGAGGACACCAAGCCCACTCTACGGCAGCGCGAGTCCGGCCCCAAGCCGTCTCGCGCCTAGCGCTTGACCGCTACCACCCCGTCGTTCGTGGGTTCGGTCGAGAATCCCGCCGCCCGCAATCGATTGGCGACCTCGCCCGCGAGGTCCCGCCCGCGACTGCGACTGTTGGGCGCTCCGGTGTAGTGGAAGAGACGGCCGCGCCGGCCGAGCACGCGCGCGAACTGGCGGTAGAGCGCGCCCGAGTAGAGTTCGCCCGCGATGCCGAAGCGCGGCGGGTCGTGCAGGATCGCACCGACACTGCCATCCGGGAGTGCCGCGATCGGGTCCGCGCAGTCGCCGTGGGTGAGGCTCAAGCGCTCATCGGGCGCCGGCGACCAGGGGTTGAGGCTGCGCAGCCACAGAACCTGGGCACTCTTCTCGAACGAGAGCACGGCTGCGGCGTTGGAGCGCAGGCACGCGGCAGCGAAATACCCGAGGCCGCCACACGTGTCGAGCAGCCGCTTTCCGGCGGGTTCGACCAAGGCGACCTTGCGGGTCGCATCGTCATACGGCGAGCACTCCGCGCTCGGCAGCATCTTGATGCCGTCGATCTCGAAGGTCGGCGCGCCCCATTCCGTCGGCACCAGTTTCACGTGCGCGCCGGCGAAGGTGGCGGCCGGCTGAAAGGCATCGGTGTCCCAGTAGTAGATCGTGCGTTCCTTGCACTTCGCGAGGAAGGGATAGCGCGTGCCTTGCCACGACCAGAAGTCCGCGCCGAGGTCGACTTCGCTCGTCGATCGACCGAGATCAAGAGAGCACTGGACGCGCGTGGCGCCCGAGCGCACAGCCGCGCGCATCTGCTCGACCTCGACGGATGTAAGAAGCGGTCCCATCGTGACATCCGCGTGCGGCTCAAGAGGAGCGGCGCCCGGGGCCATGGTAACCGCACCGGGCCTCCCCGCGAGCGGGCCACGACGCGTGGCGCGGCCGCTCCCGACTCGGCATTGCGGTATCGTAACCGTGGGGCAGGCCGCCGGCATCGCGGCATCGCAGGCAATCCACGGAGACGAAGGTCAATGCGCTACGCACGTCGCCAGGTACTGCTGCAGTTGGCCGCGTTGGGTGGCGCGATGGCGCTGCCTCCCTCCACTCTGGCCGCAACCGCCGCACAACCGCCGGTTCCTCGGCCGCGCCCGGCGGACCCGCTCCCGGCAGCCCTCGCAGGCTCGCTCGTCTGGGACAACCACTCGGGATTCGATCCGCGGCCGGACTTCGACCTCGAGAACCTGCGCGACTGGCGCGACGCGGGCGTCGACTACCTCTCGATCAACGTCGGCTACGACGTCATCGACTGGCAGCTCGCGGTCAGGAACCTCGCAAGCTACGTCACGTGGTTCGAGAAGCGCCCCGAGCGCTTCGTGCTGGTCCGCCGCGCGCGCGATGTACTCGCCGCGAAACGCGCGGGCAAGATGGCAATCACCTTCGATCTCGAAGGCATGAGCGCGCTCAATGGCGATGCGTCGATGGTCTCACTCTACTACCGGCTCGGCGTCCGGCAGATGCTGATTGCGTACAACCGCAACAATCTCGCCGGCGGTGGCTGCCACGATGACGACCACGGCCTGACCGACTTCGGCCGGCGCGTGATCGAGGAGATGAACCGGGTCGGCATGCTCGTCGACTGTTCGCACAGCGGCCACCGGACGACGATGGAAGTGATGGAAGCGGCGCAGCAGCCGGTCATCTTCTCCCACTCGAACCCGAAGGCGCTGCGCGCGCACGGGCGCAACATCACCGACGATCAGATCAAGGCATGCGCGCGGACGGGCGGCGTCGTCGGCATCAATGGCATCGGGCTCTTCCTGCCCGACCACGATGCATCCACGCGCTCGATCGTCGACTGCATCGAATACGTGCAGAAGCTCGTGGGTCCCGGTCACGTCGGGATCGGCCTCGACTACTCACCGCCCGCGCTCGAGGCTGCGCTCGACGACCAGCTCGACCAGCATCGCGATTTCTGGCCGCCGAGCGAGTACGCGGACCAGGGCCCGACCAAGGATGCCGGCCCCGATCGCTTCGCGAAGATCGCCGCCGAACTCCTCGCGCGCGGCTGGGCGCCGGCCGACGTGAGACTCGTGCTCGGAGAGAATTTCCTGAGGGTGGCCACCGCCGTCTGGAAGTGACGAGGTGCCGTCCGGCCTAGGTGCGGCGCACGAGCAACGCCACCCGCGCGGCCAGTTCTTCGGGGGTGAAGGGCTTCTGCAGGAATGCGGCGCCGTCGCTCGCGAAGAGCGCGCGATGGCGGGCATCGGGCGCGTAGCCCGACATGTACAGCACCGGGAGTCCCGGACGCAGGTCCGCCGCCCGCGCCGCGAGCTCGACGCCGCCCATTCGGGGCATGACGACGTCGGTCAGCAGAAGATCGAGATGCCGCGCCGGGTCGGCCAGGATCGCGAGCGCGTGGTCGATGTTCTCGGCGGCGATCGCCTGGTAGCCAAAATCGACCAGGGTCCGCTCCAGCAGCTCCCTTAAATCCGCGCGATCCTCGACGATCAGCACGATCCCCGACCCCTGCTCGGCGCTCGCGTGTGCGGGCTTCGCGCTCGCCGGCCGGCTCGCCACGCGCGGCAAGGTGACGCGGAACGTGCAGCCGCCGCCCGGCCGGGTGTCGAGCGCGATCGAGCC
>CAYNCY010000108.1:0-1127 GCA_964395195.1 uncultured Steroidobacteraceae bacterium | reverse complement strand
GAGCGGTCCGCATTGACGCTGCCCGCATCGCGCGCGAGGCGCAGCGACAGCTCGACGTCCTCGCCGATGACCCGCTCGAGCATCTTGGCGGTCTCATCGACCACGACGTTGATGTCGAGGATGTCGTTCTGCGCGACCTGCGAGCGTCCGAAGGTCAGGAGCTTCTGTGTCAGCGAGGCCGCGCGTTCGCCGGCGCGGATGATCTTGGCGAGGTCCCCGTGCAGCGGGTTGTCGGCGCTCAGTTGCCGCTGCGCAAGCGCCGCCTGGCCAAGTACCACGCTGATGATGTTGTTGAAATCGTGGGCGATTCCACCGGCCAGACGGCCGAGCGCCTCGAGCTTCTGCGTCTGGCGGAGCTCGCGCTCGAGCTCGTCCTGCCGCCGCTTCAGGTTTTCCTCCTCCCGCTGGCGCGCGAAGAAGTCCGGGATCCGGAAGTGGGCCGCGCGGGAGGCGATCTCGGGGTGGTGCGCAACGTAGTGGGCGATTTGCGCGGTGATGCGCTCGGGCGGCGCCATCACGAACCGGCAGGTCTCGTCGCCCTTCGCGCGGCAGAGGATCTCGGCGGCGACGAGCTTGAGCCCGAAGCTTTCCTCGCACCAGCCCGAGGAGTAGCCCGCGTTCATGATGCAGACAGGGGTCTGGCTGTGCCGGGCGTTCCGCACCCAGGCGTCCGACTCGAAGGAGTACGGATGGTCGTATACGAGGCAGTACTCGGCGTCGGGCGAGGGCTTCGATTCAGGCAGGATGTCGACGAACGCCCAGCCGGCGTGGGCGAAGTGCACGGGCCCGGCGGAGAGCCGCGCGATCGGGTCCGTCAGGTTCATCTGCTCGTGGAAATTCCGCGCATCGGTGCGGCCGATCGCGTGCGCAAGGTCGAAGAGGATCGTGCGCGCGAACTCGTCCGCGTCGGCGCGACGGTCCTCGCCATAGAGCGAGCGGACGAGGTCGAAAAACTCGACCGAGAGCGCCGCACCGCGCAAGAGCACGTAGCGCTCGCCGTGGATCTCGATCGTCCCGCGACCGGGATCGTCGACGCGCTCGCGAAAGAACCGGGAGACAACCTCTTCCGCGGCCGCGAAGAGGCCCTGCATGGACTCCGGAACGCTGACGGTTTTCACGGGGAGCCA
>CAYNCY010000107.1:0-9727 GCA_964395195.1 uncultured Steroidobacteraceae bacterium | reverse complement strand
CACCAATCGTCGCGGACCCGCGGGCACCGAGGTCGATGCCGGCGCTGAGGCCGTGCGGCGCGAGCGCGGTCTCGAGCGCCTCGAGCGTGACGCCCGCCTCCACGGTCGCGGTGCGCGCCGCGACCGCGATGTCCTCAATGCGATTCAGGCGCTCGAGCGAGAGGATCAGCTGCCCCGGGCGCGTGACGGCGCCGCCAGCGAGCCCGGTGCGGCCGCCCTGCGCGACCACGGCGACGCCGAAGCGGCTCGCGAGCGCGAGGACCTGAGACACCCCCGCCACGTTGTCCGGCCGGGCGAGGACGTCCGCGCGCAGGTTGCCCGGGTGCACGCCGGGGTCGAGCGCGCGGACCGCGGCACCTTCACGCAGCCCCGCGGGACCGAGGATCGCCGCGAGCGCGGCGGTGAAGCCCGCCGGATACGAGCCCGGGGACGCGGACACGGCGGGACTCAGGTGGCCCTCTGGCCGCGCCGGTACGCGCCACTCGCACCGATGAGGTTCACGATGAGGCGACCGGCGGTGATGCAGGTGATGCCATTCGCCGCATCGAAGCTCGGCGCGATCTCGACGATGTCCATGCCGATGACCGGCTGGCGACGTGCGAGACAGGTCAGCAGCGGCGCCACCTGCTCGAAGTAGATCCCGCCCGGCGCCGGCGCCATGACTCCCGGCATCACGGTCGGATCGAGCCCGTCGGCGTCGATCGTGATGTAGAGCGGCAGGTTGTCGGGAATGGTCGCGAGTACGGGCTCGAGGCCGCGTGCGTGCACGTCGCGGGCGGTGAAGAGGTGCGAGCCGTAGGCGCGCGCCGCCTCGACCTCGGCGCGGCGCGCGCTGCCGGTCGAACGGAGCCCGATCTGCGTCATGCCCGCCACCCATGGCTTCTGGCTCGCCCACCGAAGCGGGCTCGAGTAGCCGCGCGCGACGCCGCCGACCTCCTCCCGCCAGTCGAGATGGGCATCGAAGTGCACGATATAGACGCGCGACCCCAGCACCTCGAGGGCATCGAGCACCGGGATCGTGACGCCGTGGTCACCGCCCAGCACCATCAGCTGCGTGCCGCGACCGATCAGCGCCGCCGCGTAGTCGCGCACGCGCGCGAAATAGACGTCGTAGCTCTCATCACCGCGCACGGCGTTGCCGCAGTCGAGGCAACGGTCCGGCAGCACGGCGCCGAGGTTCGTGTCGAGATCGAAGTCCCAGTGCGTGCGGCCGCCGTAGCAGGAGATGTCCGAGCGCCGGCGCACCGCGTCCGGCGCCAGGGTCTGGTCGTTCGGCGCCGGGTCCTGGGCGTAGGGCTCGCTGTGCGTGATGCCGAGGAGCGCGACGTCCGCCTTCCAGGCGGCGGGGTCGAGTTCGATCGGCCAGTCGCCGAAGGCGCGCTCCGGTCGTGTGGTCGGCTGCATCGGCACGGTCTCCGCTGGAACTTAAGCATCATATCGCGGCCACCCGACGGCGCAGCGCCCGGGGGTCAGGTAAAATCCCCTCCCCGCCCGCGGAAGTCCCCATGGCCCTGCCCGCCCGCCGCTCCTCCGTTCCCGTGCCCGTCGGCGGTGTCACGATCGGCGGCCCGCACCCGATCGTCGTGCAGTCGATGACCAACACCGACACTGCCGACATCGCGGCCACGGTGCGCCAGGTGACGGACCTCGCCCGCGCCGGCTCCGAGATCGTGCGCGTCACCGTCAACGAGCGCGAAGCCGCGGCGGCGGTGCCGCGCATCCGCGAGGCGCTCGATGCCGCGGGCATCGACGTGCCGCTGGTCGGTGACTTCCACTTCAACGGCCACAAGCTCCTCAAGGAGGAGCCTGCCTGCGCGGTTGCGCTCGCGAAGCTCAGGATCAACCCGGGCAACGTCGGCCGGGGTGCGAAGCGCGACACCCAGTTCGCCGAGATGATCGAGATCGCCTGCCGGCTGGCCAAGCCCGTGCGCATCGGCGTCAACTGGGGCAGCCTCGACCAGGACCTCCTGACGCGCCTCATGGACGAGAACTCGCGGCGCGAGGCGCCCTGGGACGCGATGGACGTCGTTCGCGAGGCGATCGTCGTGTCGGCGCTCGACAGCGCCGAGCGGGCGCGCGAGCTTGGGCTCCCGGCCGAGTCGATCATCCTGTCGGCCAAGGTGAGCGGCGTCCAGGACCTGATCTCGATCTACCGGAACCTCGCGAAGCGCTGCACCTATCCGCTCCACCTCGGCCTCACCGAGGCCGGCATGGGCTCGAAGGGCATCGTCGGCTCGAGCGCCGCGCTGGCCGTGCTGCTCCAGGAAGGCATCGGCGACACGATCCGCATCTCGCTGACGCCCGAGCCCGGCGGCGATCGCACGCGCGAGGTCATCGTCGCGCAGGAGCTCCTGCAGACCATGGGGCTGCGGCACTTCACGCCGATGGTCGTCGCCTGTCCCGGCTGCGGCCGGACGACGAGTACCTACTTCCAGGAGCTCGCGCAGCGCATCCAGTCGCACGTCCGCGAGCGGATGCCGGCGTGGCGCGAGAGCTTCGTCGGGGTCGAGGAGATGACCGTCGCGGTGATGGGCTGCGTCGTCAATGGACCGGGCGAGAGCAAGCACGCCCACATCGGCATCAGCCTCCCCGGCACTGGCGAGCGCGCCGTGGCACCGGTCTACGAGGACGGGGCCAAGACGGTCACCCTCAAGGGCGAGCGCATTGCCGAGGAGTTCCAGGCGCTCGTCGAGACCTACGTCGCACGCCGCTTCGAACGCCGCACGGGAACGCCGTGACGGCGCCGGACGCGCCGTTCGCGGAACGCCGCTGTACTCCCTGCGAGGGCGGGGTCCAGCCCTATACCGCGGCCGAGGCGCGTGCCGCCATCGCCCGCCTCAATCCCGCGTGGCGGTTCGACGAGACGGCGAACGACATCCGCCGCGAGTTCCGCTTCAAGGACTTCTACCGGGTGATGAGCTTCGCGAACGCCATCGCGCACATCGCCAATGCCGAGGACCACCACCCGGACCTCGAGCTCGGCTACAACTACTGCCGCGTCCGCTACACGACGCACGCGATCAGGGGCCTCAGCGAGAACGATTTCATCTGCGCGGCCAAGATCGACCGCCTCTAGGCGCGAGGCGGCTCCGTTCGCTCCCCCTGACGACGTAGCCAGCGCTCGCGCGTCCGCTCCCGCCACGCCCCGTAGGCGCCGAGCAGCATCCCGAAGAAAAAGAGCGCGCTCGCGTCGCTCAGCGCCTGGTAGCCGGCGCTCAAGTACTCTGCCCGGTGCGATGCGAGGCGCGCGAGCTCGGCGGCAACCGTGGCCGGCGCCACCGCCGAGGCGCGCACGAGCGCCTGGTAGCCCGCGTAGCGCTCGCTGAGGAGCTCCGGGCGCAGCCACGTGAACTCGAGGCAGAGCGCCGCCGCCGTCACCGCGGCGAGCGTCGTCACGAGCAGGCCCGCGAGCGCGAGCCGCTGACCGAACGAGGCGCCCGCACCGGGGGTCTTCTCGGTGCCGAAGCGGATGACCACGAGGCCGACGATGAGGCCCGCGTAGCCCGCGACGCGCGGGCTGAGCGCGGGGGCACCGAGCGCCGGCAGGAGACTGACGAGTCCGGCGAGGCAACCGCCGAGAAGACCCCACGCGAACGCGCGAGCCGGAGCGGGCACGGTGTCAGCGGCCGAGTGCGCGATCGACGAAGAAGCGCTTCAGGAGCGTGGTGCGATTGACGAGGCCAAGGCCCGTCCGGCGCACCCGCCCGACGGCGGGCCGGGCGTCCGCGAAGAGCCGCCAGAGACCGTCGAGCGCCTCGCCGACCACCGCGTTCTCGGCGCGGCGCGCGCGGGCGTAGCGCCCGAGCGCGCGCGCATCGCCGAAGTCATCGCCGCGCTTGAGCGCCGCACCGATCTCACCGACGAGGCGCGTGACATCGAGAAAGCCCTGGTTGACGCCCTGCCCCGCGAGCGGATGCACGGTGTGCGCGGCATCGCCGACGAGCGCGAACCGCGTGGCCCGGTAGCTCGAGGCCTGTGCGCGCCTGAGCGGAAAGCGCGCGCGGGGCCCTGTCGCCGTGAGCTCCCCGAGTACCCCGTCGCTCGCCGCGGTGACGGCGTGACCGAACGCCACGTCATCGAGCGCGAGCAGTCGCACGGCCTCATCGGGGGCCGTCGACCAGACGATCGAGACGCGCCCGTCCGCGAGCGGCAGGAGCGCGAGCGGGCCTTCGGGCAGGAAACGCTGGCGCGCGGCCTCGCCGTGCGGACGGGCGGGGCTGAGCGCCGCGACGACCGCTACCTGCGGGTAGTCGCTCGCCGCGCTGTCGAGACCGGCGAGCGCCCTCAGCGGCGAGTCCGCACCGTCCGCCGCGACGACGAGGCCGGCCCCGAGGCGACGCTCGCCTTGCACGATGCGCGCGAGGTCGGGGTCGAGCTCGAGGCCCGTCACCGGCGCCTCGAGGAGCACGGTACCCGCCTCGACGGCGGCGGTGAGGAGTGCGGCGCCGACCGCACGGTTCTCGGCGATGTACCCAAGGTCGGGCTCACCTGCCTCCGCGGCATCGAACACGAGCGCATCGGCATCCGTCGCCGCGCCACGCGCGTCCCAGACGATCATCCGCCGGTACGCGCACGGCCCCCGCGCCTCGACCGCGGGCCATGCACCAACGGCCTTGAGGAGCGCGACCGAGGCGTGCGACAGCGCCGACACGCGAAGCTCCATCGGGTCGGTCGCCGCGAGCGGCCGCGCGGGCCTGGGCTCGATCAGCGCGACGCTGAGCGCGGCGGTCGCGGGCGTGCGACCGAGGAGCGCCGCGCACGCGGCGCCGACGAGCCCGCCGCCGACGACGATCACGTCGAAGTCGCGACGCGGGCTCACGGCGCTCCCGATTCGGCCGACGCGGGTGCGGTGATGGCAAGACCCCGCGCGAGGCGCGGCAGGCGCGCCGCGAAGCCGAGCGAGAGACGCGACATCGCCGTCTTGGCGACGGGACTCAGGTCGAACAGCACGAGGCCGAGCCCGCGAGCGAGCCCGACCGGCGCGAAGGGACTCGCAAAGAGGCGCACGAGCCCGTCGGTGAAGGCGATGAGCGCGCGCCGGTCGGCCTGGCGCCATTCGACATAACGGCCGAGCACGGCCTCGCCACCGGGATCCGCGCCGCCCGCATCGGCGATCACCTCCGCGAGCGTCGCCGCGTCCCGCAGGCCGAGGTTGAACCCCTGGCCCGCGATCGGGTGCAGTCCCTGCGCGGCGTTCCCCATGATCGCGATGCGCGGCGCGCTCTGCGCCGCCGCGCGGGTGAGCGCGAGCGGATAGGCGTGGCGGGCACCGAGATCGCCGAGGCGTCCGAGCCGCCAGCCGACGGCACGCTGGAGCTCGGCGAGGAAGGTCTCGGGCGGGAGCGTCAGCACGCGCGTCGCGGCCTCGGGTGCGAGCGACCAGACGACGCCAACCCGGCCGCCCGTGAGTGGCAGGAGCGCGATCGGTCCCGTCGGCGTGAAGCGCTCGTAGGCGACGCGTTCGTGGAAGCGGCCCGGCGCGAGCGTCGTGATGATGGCGGTCTGTCCGTAGTCCCAGCGCTCAGCGCCGACGCCGGCCTCCGTGCGGACGAGGGAACCGGCGCCGTCCGCCGCGACGACGAGCCGCGCGTTCAGCGTTTGCGCGAAACCGGCGGCGTCGAGCGTGAGCGCGACCCGTTCGGCCCCGAGCTCGGCTCCCTTCACCGTGGCGGGCGAGATGACGCGCGTCGTGCCTGCGGCCGCGACCGCCGACCAGAGCGCCGTGCCGAGCACGCGGTTCTCGAGGACGAAGCCAAGCGCCGCCAGGCCCTGCTCCCGGGCATCGATCACGGCTGAGCCAAAGCGGCCCTGCTCCGAAACGTGGATGCGCTCGATCACGCTCGCCTCGCGCGCCACCTCGCGCCAGACGCCGAGCCCCTCGAGGATGCGTCGCGACCCGTTCGAGAGCGCGGTGGTGCGGGCATCGAAGCTCGGCTGGCCGCCCGCCGTCGGTGGCACGGCCTCGATCACGACGACGTCGAGCTTGAGCGGCGCGAGCGCCGCGGCGAGGCTCGCGCCGACCATGCCCCCGCCCACGATGGCGATGTCGCAGGTGTCGGCGGTGTTCGCGGATCCCGGCATGGCGGCTCGCCCGGCGCGCTCAGGCGGCCGAGGCACCCATGAACCGCTCGATCGCATCGGCGTCGCTGATGAGCTCGCCCGTCAGCACGTCCGGCGCGCCGCGCGTGATGGCGACGTCATCCTCGATCCGGATGCCGATGCCGCGGAACTCCTTCGGCGCGTGCCGGGAGCCCGGCGCGATGTAGATCCCGGGCTCCACCGTCAGCACCATGCCGGGCTCGAGCACGCGCCAGGCATCGCCCACCTTGTAGTCGCCGACGTCGTGCACGTCGATGCCGAGCCAGTGGCCGGTGCGGTGCATGAACCACTCGCGGTAGGCGCCGTCCTTGATGAGCTTGGCGAGCTTGCCCTTGAGGATCCCGAGGCCCATCAGCCCCTGGGTGATCGCGCGCACGGCCGCGTCGTGCGGATCGTTCCAGTGGTTGCCGGGGACGCAGGCGGCGATGGCCTGGCGCTGCGCCTCGAGCACGATCTCGTAGACGGCGCGCTGCGGCCCCGTGAAACGGCCGTTGACGGGGTAGGTCCGGGTGATGTCAGAGGCGTAGCACTCGTACTCGCAGCCCGCATCGACCAGCAGCAGGTCGCCGTCCCGGAGCACCGCCGCGTTCTCGCGGTAGTGCAGTACGCACGCATTCGCGCCGCCGCCGACGATCGGCTCGTAGGCGATCTCGGCGTGGTTGGTGTGGAACTCGTGGACGATGTCGGCCGCGACCTCGTACTCCATGACCCCGGGGGCCGCGCGGCGCATGCCGCGCCGGTGCGCTCCGACCGCGATCGCGGCGGAGCGACGCAGGGTCGCAAGCTCGGCCCGGCTCTTGTAGAGCCGCATGTCGTGCAGGAGGTGGTCGAGCGCCACGAACTCCTGCGGCGAATGGAGCCCGTGCTTCGTCTGGGACCTCAGGCCATTGACCCAGCCGATCACCCGCTGATCGAACTCCGGATGCAGGCCCATCGTGTAGAAGACGCGGGAGCGGCTCTCGAGGAGGCCGGGCAGGATCTCGTCGATGTCCCCGATCGGGAAGGCATCGTCCGCGCCGAAGTTCGCGACCGCGCCGTCCTGGCCGGCGCGGCGGCCGTCCCAGAGCTCGCGCGTCGCATCGCGCTCGCGACAGAAGAGCACGTACTCCCCCTGCGGGCGCTGCGGGCTCAGGACCGCGACGGACTCCGGCTCGGGGAAGCCGGTCAGGAAGTGAAAGTCGCTGTCCTGCCGGTACGGGTACTCGGTGTCGGCATTGCGGCGCTTGACGGGCGCCGCGGGCAGGATCGCGATGCCGTCACGGCCCATCATCTTCATGAGCTGCTGGCGGCGGCGCGCGAATTCTTCGGTCTTCATGCGGGGTCGGTTCGCTCGCGTTGCGGCGTCAGATTCTCGTAGGCGAGCTGCGTGCCGGCGCGCAGGTACTCGACGAGCTCGGCGTAGCTCGCCTCGTTCGATTCCTCGGACTCATCGCCGTCGACCGTCGCGCGGCCGATCTCGCCGAAGTCGCGGAGCACCTCCTCGACCTCGGGCGGCATCTCGGAGTGCGGTGGCAGCTCCCCCGTGCCGATGCCGGACAGGAAACCCGCGCACCATTCCGCGAGCGCGCTGACCCGGCGCTCCAGCGGGTCCTCGTCGTCGGGCAGGAGCGGTGCGAACTCCATGTCCTGGGCCGAGAGCGCGGTCGCGGTCTCGTCAAACAGGGCCTCCAGGAGGTTGCGGGCACGCAACGCTTCCTCGTCGTCGGCCGCCCCGGAGGCGACGCTGTCGAGCCAATCCGAGGCCGAGAGGCCGCGCACGGCCACGAGCGCTCCGCACAGGGACCCGTGCGCCTCGGCGGGCGCAAGCGAGGCGTCGATCGCGGCCAGCGCCGCCTCTACGTCGTCAAAGGTCACGGTCAACATAACTTACCGCCGATTCTAGCGCGTTGACCCGTGGGACGGGCCGCGCCTATAGTGCGGCCATGTCCGACGCGAGCCCAAAATCCGCTGTTGAACTCGAGCTCAAGAAGCTCGAGCGGCGACTCGAAGAACTGATGGCGACGGTCCATCAGCTCAAGGAAGAGAACCGCTCGCTGCGCACCCGCCAGGACAGCCTGTCGGCGGAGCGCTCGGCACTCCTGCAGAAGAACGAGCAGGTACGCGCCCGGGTCGAGGCCATGATCGGCCGTCTCAAGTCGATGGAGCACGGCGCGTGAGCGAGGCCCCGCTCGCCCGCGTGAGCGTGCGCATCCTCGAAAAGGAATACCAGTTCTCCTGTGCGGTCGAGGAGCGCGCGGCGCTGCTGGATTCGGCCGAGTATCTCAACACCGAGATGCGCAAGATCCGGGACAGCGGCAAGGTCATCGGCCTCGACCGGATCGCCGTGATGGCCGCGCTCAACATGGCCAACGAACTCCTGAAGGCACGCACCCGCGACGGCTCCGGCGACACCGACGTCGTGCACCGGATCCGCATCCTGCGCGAGCGCGTCGAAGCCAGCCTCGAGCGCGGACAGCAGCTCGAACTGTAGTCGGACAAGTCGGACGGCACGAATCGTGCCGCCGCAAAACCCACGTCGCCGGCTGCACACACTTCCGCGTGTCATCGGGTATGCGGTACTCTCGGGTCGGCGCCGCCTGCGGTGTTCGACACGGGTCGCGAGTACCTCTCGACCCTAATGCGTTGACCCCGGGGCACCTGCTTGCGACAACATTGTGCAAGTCCGTCTCGAACGGAAAGCCTTAAGTGTTGCAGCACGCCCCACTTGTTGCTCTGGCTCGAGAGCAACGACCTGTGACGGCACAGGCGGACGGCGCCACTTATTCGACCTGTCCGCCAGCTCCTGGCGGACCCAAGGCCCCGCGGAATCCGCCATGAATTACTGGCTGATGAAGTCCGAGCCCTCGACTTTCGGCGTCGAGGATCTCGCCAAGAAGCCTCGCAAGCGCGCGGCATGGGACGGGGTCCGCAACTACACCGCCCGCAACATGCTCCGCGACCAGATGAAGACCGGCGACCTGGCGTTCTTATATCACTCGAGCTGCGAGGTCCCGGGCATCTACGGCGTGATGCGCGTGGTGCGCGAGGGCTACCCCGACAAGAGCCAGTTCAAGCGTGGCGATGCGCACTTCGATGCGGGCGCCGACCCCGCCGCGCCGCGCTGGTTCGTGGTCGATGTCGAGCTCGTGCGTCGCCTGCGGCGACCCATCACGCTCGAGACCTTGCATGCGAATTCGAAAGCGCTGGGCGACCTGTTGATCCTCAAGCGCGGCAACCGTCTCTCGATCACGCCGCTCAGCGCCGAGCAGTGGCATGCGGTGCTCGCGCTCGAGTGAGTTTGGTGCTGGAATTTACGGCACGCGCGCGCTTTTCTCGCCGCGTCGATCGACGCATCACCGCCGCCGGACTCGCGCACTTTGAAGAGCGCGCGCGATGCGTCGAGCTAGCACATCAACGATTCACTTGCTTGTAATTTAACTTTTTGTGTATATACTGCGTCCCCGGACTAACCCGACATGGAGAACTACTATGGCGACGAAGAAGAAAGCTGCTAAGAAGAAGGCGACGAAGAAAAAGGCTGCGAAGAAGAAGTAAGCCTTCGAAGCAGCCGGGGATCGAGGTCGGAAGGCCTCCGGGTCACCGACCGAGTCCCCGCTCTTCACTGACTGTGCCCGCGAAAGCGGGCACA